>DYTA01000079.1 GCA_020726205.1 Nitrosospira multiformis | reverse complement strand
TAGTCATACATAGGGGTGAATTTCTGCGCTACCCACACAAAACTCGAAAGAGCCATAAATATTACGTAACTTGCCATGGATTTTATAAAACTATAGACATCGGAACAAAAATACAATACTTAGATAGAATATCTAACTCACAATATCACTTAATTAATTACATAAAATAAACTTACGCACAAGTTATTCCTAATTATTCACTACTTTATCCACAAGATTACTCACAAAATATGGGGATAACTTACTTTAACTTATTGTGGTGAATTATTCGTGTAGATTTAACCATAACCCTAAAACTAAGATTTGACTCATGATGATTATGCAAATATTGATCCCACCAAATTAAAGTTGCACTTTCATTATATCCAGTCCAATTGGGATATGGATAGAGTAAACCTAAAATTAACTGCCCTTGTGAGTTTTTATGCTGTGCCGCACGTAATGCGTAATACTCAGCACTCTCATAATTTTGTGGAATTAAAATACCACGAAAATAAAATGTTGCAAGCACAGAATTAGCAAATACTGAATTAGATTCTGTAGATACTGCTAATCTAAATAGGTTATCAAGAAAGATAATTTTATTATTATATTTGATAGCAAGATTAATCGTCCGTATTTGTAACTGAGCAGACTCGCTACCAGCCAATGATGCTTTAATTAGCCATAAATTACCAGACTCAATATTTTTAAGCGGTGCTAGACCCAAGAAATACATCTGACTTAGATGATAAGCAGCTTCAGCATTACCCTGTTTAGCAAGTGTTTCTAAGCATTTAAACTGCAAAGTATAATTTGGATGATTATTTAAGCTTGATAAACATGATAAGCTAGACTGTTGTGGAGAATTGACAACTATAGTAGATGGTTTAGGTGATTTAATTAAAAATAAATACTTGATAGAGAAAAACAATATTATAATAGACAAAAAAACAACTACAACTAACTTTAATCGCTTTTTTGCTATCATTTTTTCACCTGTAAATTAATATTAAATCACCACGCTTAACAGAGAATATTGGCAAGAAAACTAAAATAAAATTTTACCATCTCGAATAAACGGTAAAGGAACAACTTCAATTGCATGTAATTTTCCACGTACTTCAATACTAAAATCACCAATCAATCCAGAATGAATTCTAATAATTGCAATTGACCTTTGTAATATTGGTGAGTAAATGCCACTTGTAACCACACCACATTCTAACCCATTACACATAACTTTATGTCCATGATGAACATTGAGGCTACTATAAAGCATTGCACCCATTAATTGCATAGCATCAGGATTAAGACGAACTAGCTGATAAGCTTTTTTCCCCATAAAATCACGATTTGTATCAGTTAAATCTACAGCCCAATCAATATTACAAGAAATTGGAGTAAAGCTATTATTAATTTCAGCACCATACAAATTAACTCCAGATTCGACACGTAGCATATTTAAAGCATATAAACCACACGGAACTACCTGATGATCCAATAGTGTTAACCAAAATAAATTAGCCTCCTCCTTAGGAAGCATAATTTCTAAACCAGTACCACCTGTATATTTAGTTTGCGCATATAAATAATTATTATCTTCAATAGACATAAATGAGGTCAAAGATAGTAGTTTTTCACGCATATGAGGTTTTGCATCTGCAACCTTATTAATAGCTTGTGGCCCCTGTACAGCAATTATAGCTAAATCATTACGATTAAATATTTCAACCTTAAATCCAGCAGCAATTTGCTTAATCCAACTGAGAACTTGAACTTCTGTCGCTGAATTAGTCACTAATCGATAACCAAATGGCATTAAATAAACAATTAAATCATCAATAATTCCAGCTTCCTGATTCAGGATTGCGGAATACAAAATTTTACCAACACCATATACGTCTAATTTCTCTACATCATTACTCAATAAATATCTTAAAAAAGCTTTTGCTTCCATACCGTGGATATCATGAATTGCCATATGTGATATATCAAAGACTCCAACATTAGAACGAACTGCGGTATATTCTTGCTTAGGTGAACTATAATAAGCAGGCAATGCCCAGCCATAATAGTTAACAATTTTTCCTCGTGACATTACATGACTAGGATACAATGGCGTATAATTCATACTCTTGCTATTCTAAAAAGTAATTAAATATATTAAATAATATTATACAATATATTTTATCATACAGTGTAATAAACTATAAATGCACTGCACAACTTATTAATAATTAATTTTAATTAAAAAAATATTAACGCCTAAAAAAATATAAATAATCTATGCTTGATTATATTGTTAAAAAACAATATAATATATACTATTACCAACTATTCAATGAAAGTTATGCCATGACTAAATTAGATAATATGAAATATTTAAGTGATTATCAACAACCAACTTATTGGAGCAATAGTATAAACCTTAATTTTGATATTCTAGAAAACACAGTAATTGTTACCAGTAAAACGCAATATATAAAAAATCAACAAAGTAATAGTAGCGTGTTAACTTTAAACGGCTCGAGTAAATTGATTTCAGTTAGTATAGATGACACACCATTACATAATTATCAACTTAATAACGATGAGTTAATACTAAATAATTTACCAATGAGCTTTGAGCTAACTATAGAAACAGAAGTTGATGCATTTAACAATAAAAGTTGCATGGGATTATATGCCTCGCAAGGTAGCTTATTTACTCAATGCGAACCAGAAGGATTTCGTAAAATAACTTATTACCAAGATCGCCCAGATGTTATGGCGAAATTTACAACTACAATTATTGCTGATGAAGATAAATATCCTATTCTCCTTTCAAATGGAAACCAAATTAGTCGTGAAAAATTAGCAAATGGTAAAATCAAAGTTGTTTGGCAAGACCCATTCAAAAAACCAAGTTATTTATTTGCTCTAGTTGCGGGTAAGTTTAGTGTAATTAGTGACACATTTAAAACATCTTCGGGACGTAACGTTGATTTGGAAGTATATAGTGATGTTGATTCAATTAGTCAATGTCAACATTGTCTTGAGTCACTAAAAAAAGCAATGATGTGGGATGAACAACGTTTTAATCTAGAATATGATTTAGATCGCTATATGATAGTAGCAAGTGGTGATTTCAACATGGGAGCAATGGAAAATAAAGGTTTAAATATTTTTAATACTAAATATGTATTAGCTGATAGTAAAACAGCTACAGATACAGACTTTATCAATGTTGAAGCAGTAGTTGGACATGAATATTTTCATAACTGGACTGGTAATCGTGTAACTTGTCGTGATTGGTTTCAACTATCTCTCAAAGAGGGATTAACCGTATTTCGTGATCAAGAATTTACCTCAGACTTACACTCTCGTGCTGTAGAACGAATTCAAGAAGTAAAAGACTTACGCCAAGGTCAATTTCCTGAGGATAATTCGGCATTATCTCACCCAGTTCGCCCAGAGTCTTACCTTGAAATAAACAATTTCTATACAATGACTGTTTATGAAAAAGGTGCTGAAGTAGTTAGAATGTATCAGACAATTTTAGGTAAAGCTGGTTTTGAAAAAGGTCTTAAACTATATTTTGCACGTCATGATGGAAGTGCTGTAACTTGTGATGACTTTGCACAAGCAATGGCTGATGCTAATAATTTTGATTTAAGTCAATTTATGTTGTGGTATTCTCAATCTGGCACACCTAATCTAGAAATTAGTGATCATTATGATTCAGAACAACATCTTTATACGCTAAACATCAAACAAATACTAAAATCAAACGCTAGTTTCAAAGCAATGTTAATTCCTGTTGAAATAGGTCTAATAACTAATGATGGACAAGAACTACCATGTGAAATCGTTCAAGGTCGATATATTGTGACACCTGAGCAATGTACAGTATTGCTTGTAGATGATTTTAATACAAAATTTACTTTTAAAGTTAATCAACAACCAACTCCATCGCTATTAAGAAATTTTTCTGCACCAGTAATAGTAAATTATCCATATACTCTAACACAATTATTAAATCTCGCTGCGCATGATAACAATTCATTTAATCGTTGGGAAGCTATTCAAAGCTTATACAAACAAACTATTTCAGAAATATATCACGCAGATAAACCAGAATTAGTTACAATCAATCAAAAATTAATCGCAGCATTAACGATAACTATATCAGACCAAAGATTAGATCCAAGTATGCGAGCACTTATCGCAACACTTCCTAGCTTTGCAGAATTAAGTTCGTTATTTGAACAGGTAGAAATAACTAAATTAAACAATGCAATCAATCAATTACGTAACTCAATTGCAAACAGCTTAGAACAGACATGGCAAGAAATTATTAAATTGAATCAAACCAATCCGTATAATTTTGCTGATGCTGGAAAACGAGCACTTAAAAATGTTAGTTTAATGTATTTGATGAGCTGTAACAATCATAGTCAACATATACTTAGCGTAAGTGAGTTATATAAACAAGCGGATAATATGACAGATAAAATAGGTGCATTAGTTGCTATTAATAATAGTACAAATATAATTCGTGATGAATTATTAGCTGATTTTGATTCAAGTTACCACAACTATCCGTTGGTAATGGATAAATGGTTTATGTTACAAAGTCAAAGTCAACGTCAAGATACATTGCAACAAGTAATCAAACTAACTACATACCAAGGATTTGATAATACTAATCCTAATAAACTATATGCGTTAATTCGTGGATTTACAACAAATAGTTTATATTTCCACACAAAAGAAGGATATAATTTTATTGCGAATGAAATCCTACGGATTGATAAATTTAACTCTGGCGTCGCAAGCCGTATTGCACATAGCTTTAGTAGTTTAAGTAACTTAGATAATAAATATAAAGAATTAGCTCGCCCAATTTTATCAACAATATTGACAGAGCAAGGACTATCTAAAGATGTTTATGAATTAATTTCAAAAACACTCAATCAACTTAACTAGCAAAAATAAAGTTATTAACTTCTTGTTTATGCCACAATTTATGTGGCATAAACTATAACATAAAGTAAATTATGATTTTTCAATATATAAAGATTTTATTTAATGCACGCCTTGACAAACGAGATTTAAAAAATATTGCAATTACCGCATTAGGTGGCATATTAGAATTCTATGACTTAATAATTTTCAGTTTTGTGTCAATATATATTATAAAATTTATGTCTCATAATCAAATAGTTATCCATCAAAAGATATTTTATTTTTTCTCAATTTTTATGATTGGCTATTTAGCTCGTCCATTTGGAATGATGATATATAATCATTTGAATTTAACCATAAAATTGCACACAAAAGCTATTCAAACGATAAATGCTATCCTTTTAATAAGTAGTAATTTAATTCTTGCATTTGCATCTAATCAACACTTTATCTGGTTTCAATTAACTATA
>DYTA01000078.1 GCA_020726205.1 Nitrosospira multiformis | reverse complement strand
GACACTATCTCATGCAAAAATACCACGGTGTTGCACTTCAATTGAAAATGGGCGTAATAGTAAAAATTTACAAGCTTCTTCAGGGTTGAGTGGTGCACCATTATTATTAGAATTAACTCCGTCACAAAATATTGTGAACTATATTTTTGGTACTGTTCCAGTTCTTACTGCGCCAACTACAACGGCAGCTGTAATTAGTGTAACTAATAACGGTAATGTTGATTCAAATGGTGGGTTAACTGCAACATCAGATAACAATAATTTGTCAATTACAAATAATTGCCAATCAACTGTGTTATATGCTAATGCAGCTAATACTTGTACTTTAAGTTTTAGTGTAAGTACTTATACACCAGGAAGTGCCGTTGTTACATTTAAAAATAATAATAGTGAAACAATTGGTACTCAAACAGTAGTTTGGACTAATAATACTCCTGTGCCAGCAGTTTACTTAGTACCAAATGTGTCTAATGTATCGTTCGCTAAACGTAGTACTGAAAGTTCAATTGTATTTACTGTGAGTAATGTTGGTAAAGCGCCATTAAATAATGCTAGCTATGAATCAACAAATACTGGTCCAGCTACATGGGTACAAGATGGAACAACTTGTCCTAGTAGTATATCGCCAAATGAGCAATGTACTATTACAGGTCATTTTGTAGGTACGAATGATGGTACTGGAGTACTGTATCTTCGTGCTTTAGGTAGCTATAATTCTATTAACTATAGTTTTGTATCTTTACCTTTAAATTATGAAGTGACTGCAGCGCCATCATTATCAGTTACGACAACAAGTACTGGTAATATGTCAGTTTTAGCAAATGGTGTTAATGTTGCGACGAGAACATATACTGTATTCAATCAAGGTAGTGATCCTGCATTTATAACTAAGTTGGATTTGATCGAGTCACCAACCTTAACTAAGCCTAGTATTAGTGGTGGCACATGTCATTCACCAATGAGTTTAGCGGAGGATGAAAGTTGTACTGTTGTAGTGAGCTATGGTCCAGTTAGTTCTAGTAACACCGCAAATGAATCAGGTACTGCAGTTGTTAATATTGATTACCACGGTGGTACGCCTGATTTAAACAGAAATGTTCAAGATAGCTTTAACTATAATTTAGTTGGTAATGATAGTAGTCTCATTGTAAGTCAGCCAGTTGGTACTAATTTACCTGGAAATGGACAAGAAAGTGATCCATTTAAAGGTAATCCGACTTTGGAACCAATGAAAATTACACTAACATATACTAATCCATCGGTGAATTATGGTCAAACAAATTTAAATTTTGATACTAATAATTTACCATTTGGTGTGATAGTTGACCCTAGTTCTACATGCCCAACTGGTGCAAATACGAAGACGTTGGGTATTGGTGAAAGCTGTACGTTGGTATTTACTTTGGATCGTGACTTATTAACTAAGTCACCTACTGGTGGATCATCTATTTTGAATTTCACAACTCCAACTGCAACTTGGACTACACCGTTAGGTTTCTATTCTCAGCCAGGTAGTATGTTGTATATGAATTATTTACAACCTACGATTGTATTTACTCTATCACAAAATGGTGCTTCTTTTGAGTCAACTATATTGAGTATGGCAGCTTCAAATGAAAGTACAGCGACAACATTAACTGCAAATGTTAGTGGTGTAAAAAATTGGTTATTAAATTCACCAACTGATGCGAGTAGTAATTGTACGGTAAACAGCAGTGATTATTCAGTGAGTTGTGATCTAAAATCAACAACACTTGGTAATGTTACATATATTATGCCTAATTACATGCAATCAGGTGAGAGTGCTGACATTCCATTGATGTTTAGTACTGCTTCAGGTGAATATGCATACTTAAATCCTAGTTATACATTTATTAATTATATTCTTTCAGCTCCAGGAAGTAATAATTAATATGTCATAAAATTGTGGTGGAATGAACTAGTTTATTCCACCACGTTTGTTTTAAATAAAAATCTATTATTTTCAAAGTAAAAATTATGTTATCAAAAAATAATTTGGCTAAAATACTTGTTCCGCTAACAATGTTGTTTGTTGGTGCTATGGTTACTAGTTGTGGAAGTGGTACTTGTGCTACAGATAATAATAAACCCATGAACCCAATAAATGTTGATTTACATCTTGATTATGTTGGCACTGTTCCTGTTTTAAATGGTCAAGCAACTTCAAGTTATTTTTATATTCATAATGATGGAGATGTCGTAGTTAATAATATTAGTTATAGTTTGGCTAATACAGTTAGTAATGTAACTAGTCAAAATATAGTTGATGGAAATGGTTTTAAATTAGATAGTAAATCATTAGCTGATTGTTCTGCTATTCCTGCACATAGCTTCTGTGCAATCAAATTTACCACACCCAACCTAAGTGTGAGTAATCAAAATAACTCATTATTTAAAGTTACGGTTAAAGATGCAAATGGCTTTAGCCATAATTTTGATCAAGTAATTAATTATAGTTATTACAATACAGATATTAACAATGGTGTAAATTTTGCAACTTCAGCAGATGTTGTAGCGAATATAACTAATAAACGTTATATGATGAGCTATTTGGTCGGTGGAGGTATTATTGGTCAAAATTATAACAATGTAAACTTAGAAATTAGTGATGCTAGTTCGATTAGTTTAAACCAAGGTTTTATTAGTGGTCAAACAGTTATTGCTGGCGAATTAGTGCCAGTTGAATTTAAAATTAATATTATTTCAGAGTTTGAATACTCTGTAAATGTAACGCCTCAATATGTACTAGGTAATATTTTACCTAAAGCTCATACCTTACAAGATACACATATTCAATCAGGACAAAGTTTGTATGTTAATACTAGTAGTCAAACCAAATCACCGATGGCACTTAAAGTTGGTGTAGTTCCATTACTAAGCGCACCATCAAATGAGGCAAATGGAGCAACAATTTATGTTAGTAACTTTGGTGAAGATTTAACTGGACTAATAATCGAGCCTGCGGATAAAAATGTAAAAATTTATAATAATAGTTGTACTGGCTTGATTGAGTCTAATGCTAGTTGTAAATTTGTATTAGGTGTTGATAGTAATACTAGTGGTAATAGTGAAATATACTTTAAAATTAATGGCGAAACAATTTTAACCAAAGTTGTTTATTATAGTGCACATAATCAAGATGCCATGTTAATTGGTTCAACACCAATTAGTCAAATTGGCTTACAGCCGAATCAAAGCAGTTCATTAATAAATTTATCTTTTGCTAATTTAGGAGATTATCCATTAACTGATTTAATTTTTACCCCTACTAATGGTAATACTACAAAAATAAAGATTATTAACAATTTATGTGGTAATCATTTAGAGTCTCAGCAGCAGTGTATGGTTCAAGTGCAGGTTATTGGTGGTGACCCTAGCGAAAATGGTAGTGTTTATTTATCTGTTAGTGGTAAATCATTAGGTAATGATTTTACGACTCAAAGTAGTGTAATTGCGTATCATGTTGTGGGTGATAGCAATCTTGTTATAAGTAGTCCAATAGGAGCTGAATCAACATTAAGTATTCTTGGTAATAATATTGAAAGTGCAAATAGCGTTTTTCAGTTGATAAATAATGGAGCTACATCTGTTTCAATTCACTCTGTTAGTTTGGCAGGAGTTAATATTTCTCCTAATTTAGTGATATCTAGTAATAATTGTGGTAGTAGTTTATTACCAACAGCAAGCTGTCAAGTAGCTGTTAAATATGGACCATACTCTCCAGAGAGTAATATTAGTGGTGTCGCAAATTTACAAATTGTATATGGTGAAAGAAATAATACTGTTAATGGAACTATTAAATATCAAGTAACTGCATTAGATAGTCGTTTAGCTATAACTAATGTTGTTGCTAGTGGATATAGTGGGTTAGGTTCTGATTCTGATCCTTACCATGGTAGCGGTTGCAATAATAATCCTTTGTTATTAACAATTACGTATAAAAATTTATCAAGTAATTATGTAGCACAAAATATGGCGTTAAATTTAATTGATGGGCATGTATCTCCATATATGAGTGTTGAAAGTTCATTAACAACTTGTGGTTATGGTGCCAGTCCAAAAAATTTAGGCGTTGGTGATAGCTGTAATTTGGTTTTGAAAGCAAACCGTGGAGTTATGATAGATAATAGTAGTTTTAACTTAGATGTTGTATATCCAGCAGCAAGCTGGAATACTACTCAAGGTTTTGTAAAACAAGATTACTTTATTTATAATGGTAGTAATAAAATTTATGCAAATTATACCCAACCAACATTAGTTAGTACGATAACTCCAAGTAGTGGTGAAAGTATGATTCGTACTGTAAAACAAAGTTTTGTTGGTGGTTATAGTTGTGGAGATTTTACTACTAAGACGAGTGCTTTTCCTTATTTAGAATCGGTTGCAGTAGTTAGCGGAAATTGTAGTATTAATAATGATAATTCGGTAATTTGTACAAATAGTAGTACTCAAACTACTAACGTCTTAAATTATAAGATTGATAATGATATTCCAACACCAGCAAATTTGTTTATTTTATTTAAATTACAGGGTTCTGATAAACAAATTTGGTATAACCCAAGTATATTGATGTTCGATGTTGGTAATGATAGTTAGATTTATTTTACTATCAGCAAAAGTAATTTATTTTTAACTAATTTGATTATATGATTATATTATTACATACAATAGAGAAATTAAAATGTTGCAAATATTTTTAAATAAAAAACCAAACTTAATAATTATAGCAAGTATTTTATCTGTTGCTATTTCCGCAAGCTTAATTGGCTGTAGTGATAGTGGCAACAAAAATACGGTTAATGATACAAATAATAATCTTTCTACACAGTTACAAATAGAAAAATCAGCAGTAATTCCTGTTTTAGATGGTAAATCTACTATTGCTGGTATATATGTAAGAAATACTAGTAATACTCTAATAAGCAATATATCATATAGTGCGATTGGACAAAATGAATTAAACCAACTAGATATTAATAAAAATGATTGTACAGAAATTGCCGCAAATAGCAGTTGTTTACTACATGTTACGACACCTCCTTTAGAGCAAGGTGCAAGTAATAGCGCAATGATCATAGCTGAGTTTAATGGTCAACAGAGCAAACAGGTAATTAACTATCGTTATTTTGATACTAAAAACTATACGAACGAAGTAAACTTTAGTGAACAAAATATTAGTTTATTTGGAACTAATGATTATGTCACAACATATACATTTGTTGGGCAAGGTCAAATGCAAAATAATGTTACGTTTAAAACAAGTAACTCTAGTTTAGCTATTATTGGTGGTTTAGTAAATGGTAAGGTTTCATATGCCAGTAATCAAGTTATTCCGTTAGAGTTGCAGTCAAATCATATTGTAACAACAAATTTAGCTACAGTCCAACCAATTACGATGACAAGTTCTATCCACAATAAAAATAATAGAAAACTTAATAATAATCTGTTA
>DYTA01000077.1 GCA_020726205.1 Nitrosospira multiformis | reverse complement strand
AAAACTATGAGCATATTCTACCATTTCACGTACAAATTCAAGCGATACACCAGGTACAGTACCAGGTGCAGGCAAAAGTATAATATTTGCTCCAGCCGCAACAAAAGCGGCAATATCTTCACGGCTAATGATTTTACTAGCCCCCTCACCCAATAATCCTGCTGCGTGCATTTTTCCAGCTACCAAAATAACCTTGTCACCAACCTCATTATTTATTGCCTCTAATGAAGCACAAATCGCTTTATTGGAAATACCATTACCTGGATTACCCGTTAACACCAATAAATTTACGCCCATTGCAACAGCTTTCTTAGCATTCTCAACTGTTGCTAGTCGACCATTAGTCATTCCCCATAATTCATCCTTGGATTCACCAAAATCAGGATCAACAGGCTCAAGATTAATTCCAACTACACACCCAGTCAAACGTTTAATTTCATGAATTACATTATCTGGTGCAATATTATTTGGCAATCCATTGATAATAGGTTGATTTACATCAAATAAATTTAACAATAATATATCAGCACCTTGCCTAGCCGCAAATTCGGCATTGGTTACTGTCATTAGGACTGGTTGAACGGCACCAATCGTTTCACTCACCAAAATACGTCCTTCACTAGCGACTAAAGCGTTTAATAAGTCTGCTTTACTTATATTTAATAAATCTGAAGCTCGACAATCCAAATAGCGTTTCATTCTTCTATACTCTTTAAATTTTAACGTTTATAACCACGGAAATATACAATCCAGTATGCCATTCCAATAAAAACTGCACCACCTAGTATATTACCAATTGTAACTGGAATTAAATTATGCATTACACCAGCTAAATTCAAATTAGCTAATGCATCAGGTTCTATTTTACTTGCAAGAATAAAATCTGGACAGTTTTTTGCCATTAATGCTAAACTAAAATAAAACATATTTGCGACACAATGTTCAAACCCACCAATAATAAATGCCATTATAGCAAACCAAATCATTAGAATTTTACCTGCAACGTCTTTTGCGGCAGAAGCACCCCATGCAGCACAGCAAACTAAAATATTACACATTATTCCACTACAAACATCTTGTAAAAAGGTATAGTGGATTTTGGTTGCGGCGACATGAATTACATAACCACCTAACATATTGGCATCATTATGTAAAATACCAGCTCCCATAATTAACCCTGCAATTGAAGCTGCACCAACTGCATTAGTAAAGTAAATAATAACCAGATTTGATACATAAATTTTGGTAGTTATCTTCCCCTCTAATCGAGCTTGAATTAATAAAGTATTACTCGTAAAGAGTTCAGCCCCACAAATAACAATTAAAATTAATCCAACAGGAAAGACCACTGCATTAATTAACTTAGCAATTCCATAATCACTAATCCCATGACTAGCAACCATAGCTGCAAAAGCACCTAAAGCTAAAAAAGCTCCTGCCATGCAACCATTAATGACACTTTGCAAGAAATATTGACGAATACCTTTTTTTTCACCAATATGTACTTGTTCATCCAAAATTTCTTTACCAGTTAAATAGTTTTTACTATCATCTGTATGCATATTTTTATCCTATAAAACATTAAAATCAATTAGCTCAAAATTTATTTTTTGATCTTGTTTGTGCTTGAGTGAAACATTTTTACCATCTTTAATACCTTGCTGATATGCTAAATAATCTTTTTCATTATTTATAAATAATGAATGTTGTGGATTAGCATTTGTTTTAACAGCATAGTTTTCTGATTGAAATTTAATAATTGCATTTTTTAATTCTTGTTGTTCAACAACATCTAAATCTTGCTCTACATCTCTAATTTCTTCATAAATACTATTAACCCAACCTAGCGCATATAAATCAGCTCGATTATTCCGCAACATTTTATTTGTTCGCCCAGTTATTTGATGGTTTAAAAACTTAGTTCTTAATTTTAATAAATTATTACTTAATGATTTCCAAGCATTTTCTGCAACTATAACATCACATGCACGACCAATAAACTCTATTACAATTTTAACTTGTGACTCATTTACAGGTAATCTATAAATTACTGATTGAGTTTTAAAAACAAAGTTTACCAAATTTATTAAATCTGACAAATAAATAGGCAAAGATTTTTGATAACAAACATCAAGTCGTTGTCCATATTTTATTTGTTGCTGTGTTATAGCTGTGTAATTAATATTGTATTTGTTAGCTAAAGCATGTGCTTGTTTGAGTGCAACAGCTGCCTCATGTGGATTTGCAGATTCAGACAATGCAAAACACTTTTGAATTTTATTAAATATTTTCTGTTGTTCAGTATCCATACAAATCCAATAAATAATTAGGTCACGATTATACAAAATTAGACTAAATATTTTTAGATTTATTTAAGACTATCAATATTCAAAAAAAACTAATCCTTATTAAAACAGGATACTTGATTGTGATAAAATCAGATTCTAAATCATCTATTAAATAAAAAAGGTAGTTAAATGGAGTTTATTGGTCTTGGGCTTTCTTGCATTATTGGAGCAATAATTGCGTGGCTAATCGTAAAAATTAAATCACAAAATAATTATATTAAGCTCGACAAAGATTTTTCTAGTTACCAAGCGGTAACAGAAGATAAATTAAAACAACTTAATGAATTAATAACTAAAACAAGCGATGAGTTACTTTATTCACATCAAACGATTAGTTTAGCAAATGATGAAAAAATACGCTTAAACAATCTATTAGCTACTAGTCAAGCTAATCTTAATATGAATGAAAAATTCATAGCCATACAAACAACTGAAATAAAAGAGTTACAATCAGAACGTAAACAATTAGTTGATAAAATAGCAAAATTACAAGAGTATTGTGCAACTGTGACCGCCAAAAATACTGCATTAAGTGAACAAATGATTGCTCAAAAACAGGATCTAGAAAACTTGAATCGTAAATTTAACCAAGAGTTTGAAAATATAGCTAATCAAATTCTAGAAAATAAATCGGCTAAGTTTACAGAAATAAATAAAATTAATCTAACTAATATTTTAGAGCCATTAGGACAAAACATACAAGAGTTTAAGAAAAAAGTTGAGGATAGCTATAATAACGAATCAAAAGAACGATTTTCTTTAGGACAAAAAGTTACAGAACTAGCAGAGTTAAATAAACAAATAAGCCAAGAAGCACATAATTTAACTCAAGCTCTTAAATCAGACTCTAAAATCCAAGGGTGCTGGGGAGAAATGATTTTAGAAAGTATTTTAGAGAGATCTGGATTACGTAAAGATGAGCAATATTTCATGGAGCATCAACTTACAGATGAATTTGGTAATCCAATTCGCTCTGATAGTGAAAATAAAAAAATGCGTCCTGATGCAGTAATTCAATACCCAGATAATCGTCATGTTATCATTGATTCTAAAGTATCATTAAATGCTTTTACGAGATATTTGGCGGCAAATAATGAAATAAGTCAAACACAAGAACTAAATGCGCATATTTCAGCAATTAAGAATCATATAATAACTCTCAGCGAAAAAGGTTATGATGATTATAATAAAGCTCTGGATTTTGTAATGATGTTTATTCCGAGTGAACCTGCATACATAGCAGCGTTACAGGGAGATCCAAATTTATGGAGTTTTGCATACGAAAAAAGAATATTATTAATTAGTCCAACTAATTTAATTACATCTTTAAAGCGAATTGTTGATTTATGGAAGCGTGAATTACAAAATCAAAATGCTCAACAAATTGCGGAACGAGGTGCAAAACTATACGATAAATTTGTAGGATTTGTTGAAAATCTTGAAGCCATAGGCAATAGTTTAGATAAAGCTCAAGTTTCATATCAGAAAGCATTCAATCAACTAAATAGTGGAAATGATAACTTAGTTACACAGGCCACAAAGTTAAAGGATTTAGGTGTAAAAAACAAAAAAGAACTAAAAATAAAAAGCATTACATTAGATAATGAATAACAAATGATAACTAAATACAGAAAAAGATTAACTCTAACAAATCTATTATTTGTAACTAGAGTTAGTCACTTCTGATAAAATGATACACTTAATATATAGCCTGTTTTCATGTGAGGACTTATGGAACAAATGTCAGTTACATCATTAATTGCTAATGCATCATTAGCAGTTCAATTTATTATGGCCCTATTAGGGGTATTTTCTATAGTATCATGGGGAATTATTATAAATAAAATAATTGCTCTAACTAAGGCAAAAAAAGAAACACAAAATTTCACCAATCAATTTAATAGCACGACAAGTCTAACTAATTTATTTAATTCAGTAAGTGCAGATCCAAAACGCACAACAACAGCACAAATGTTTTATGCTGGACTATCAGAATATAACCGTCTAAATAAAAGTGGCGTAAGTAACAAAGTAGCTGTAATTGAAAATATTGAGCGCGCTTTAGCTGCATCAATGGATGAAGAATTAAATACTTATGAATCACGTTTATCAACTTTAGCAACATTCGGTTCAGTTAGCCCATATATTGGTTTACTTGGAACGGTATGGGGAATTATGCATGCATTCATTGGATTAGGTAATACAGGACAAGCAACGCTATCATCTGTTGCACCAGGTATTGCGGAGGCACTTATCGCAACGGCTATTGGTTTGTTTGTAGCTATCCCTGCTTATATGGCATACAATAAATTTACTGCAGATGTTAGTCTGCTTGAGAAAAAAATGAATAAATTTGGTGATGAGTTTTTAAATACGATTAATCGTCGCTTAGCTGCACATAGCTCTCAGGAGTAATAATTAATGTTTTCACAACAAGAAATTGATAAATTTAATAATCTTGCACACGAATGGTGGAATGTTGATGGAGAATTTAAAACTTTACATCAAATTAATCCAACTAGAGTTGAGTTTATCAAAAAATATAGTACATTAAATAAACAGGAACTAATTGATGTTGGTTGCGGCGGTGGAATTTTAGCTGAGAGTTTAGCTAAAGAAGGCGCAAAAGTAACGGCAATAGATTTGGCTCCACAATCAATTGAAATTGCAAAACTACATTTATATGAGAGTAATCTAGACGTTAATTATGAATGTATTGAAATTAGTGAAAAATCTCAAGCTACACCAGAAAAATTTGATGTGCTAACTTGTATGGAAATGTTAGAGCATGTTCCTAGTCCTGAATATATAATAGCAGAATGTGCAAAACTATTAAAACCAAATGGTATTGCATTTTTCTCAACATTAAATAAGACAGTTAAAAGTTACGCATTAGGCATACTCGCAGCTGAATATTTGCTAAATTTAGTACCCAAAGGTACTCATGATTACAAAAAATTTATAAAACCAGCAGATTTAAGAAAAATATTACATGCAAATAAATTTGAAATAATTGCATTAAATGGAATTAACTATAATCCTCTAACGTCTAATTTTGGATTAAGTAATAATACAGATATTAATTATTTAGTGGCATGTCGCAAAGTATGTTAAGCATTTCAAAATCGGTAATCACACCATATACACCAGCACAAATGTATGCTCTAGTAAG
>DYTA01000076.1 GCA_020726205.1 Nitrosospira multiformis | reverse complement strand
CAAAATATTAAGGGAACAATTATTCCTGTTATTGCGATTCCGGTAGCAATTATTGGAACTTTTGCAGGTACTTATGTTTTAGGGTTTTCAATTAATACCTTGACATTATTTGGAATGGTTCTAGCCATTGGTATTGTGGTTGATGATGCAATTGTGGTTCTTGAGAATGTTGAGCGTTTAATGGCTGAAGAAGGACTTAATTCAGTTCAAGCCTCAATTAAAGGCATGGAACAAGTGGCTGCACCAGTAATTGCGGTTGTTTGTGTGTTGAATGCCGTATTTATACCTGTTGCTTTCCTTGGTGGATTTAGTGGCATTTTAATGCAGCAATTTGCCGTGACTATTGCTATTTCAGTATTATTATCTGGAATTGTTGCTTTAACTTTAACTCCTACATTATGTGCAATTTTTTTACGAAATGTACAGCATAGTGAAACTAAACCGACACCTAAATTTAAACCATTACAATGGATTTATTGGTTTTTTGATAAATTTAATGTTGGATTTGCAAAATTTCAATCACTTTATATGTATATAGTAGTTAAAATTATAGATAATGCAAAAAAAGCAATGATTATTTGGGGCGCAGTAATTGCACTAGTCATTATATTGTTTATTAAAATTCCAACGGGACTAGTTCCATTAGAGGATATGAGTTATTATTATGATACGATTCACGTAAACTCAGCGGGAGCAATTGACTACAATGTGGATGAAGCTGTTTCGTTATCTAAAGATATTATGGAAAAAATTCCAGAAGTAAGCCGTATTGCTATCTTAGGTGGTAAAGATATTGTGGATAATGGGTCAACTAAAACCAATACTTCAACTTTAAGTATTATTTTAAATGATTATTCTCAACGTCAAAAACCAGGTCAAGATGTTAATGCTGTATTGAAAAAAACATCTAAATTACAAGCAGAGCATTTAAGAGTTACAGGATTTCCATATAATCAACCGCCAATTCGTGGTATGAGTTCAACTGGTGGTGTAACGTTTTATTTGCAAGCAGCATTACCTGATGTTGGTACTCCACAACGTATTCATGACGACGGGGTTAAATTAACTAAATATTTGCAAGAAAAATATCCTGATATTGTTGGTAGCGCATTTCAGTTATATGATGTAAGTACGTCTGAAATTAACATTAAAGTTGATCCTCGTAAGGCTTATATTTATGATGTTCCTTATGCAAATATTTTTAACTCATTACAATCAACTTTTGGTTTATACTATATAAATTATTTTACTAAGTGGAATGATTTATGGTGGGTTATGGTGCAAAGTGAGTACCAATATCGTAATAATCCTAGTTTATTGAATGTGGTATATGCAAAAAGTAATAAAGGTAATATGATACCTGTAGGTAGTTTGGCGACTTTTGAGTACACTAATGGTGCTGAGGTTGTTACTCGAATGAATGATTATTTAGGTAGTCAAATTATAGTTAATCCTAACCCAGAAACTCATGCATCATCTGGTGAAGTAATGAATGCTATAAAAGAAGCTGTACCTGCTGTTTTAGGTAAAGATTACTCAATTCAATGGTTTGGTCCATCATATATGCAAAATATTGCAGGTAATCAATCAGCAATTGCCTTTACATTAGGGCTTGTAATGGTGTTCTTAATTTTAGCCGCTTTGTATGAAATGTGGTCGTTACCATTGGCAATTATGATGGCATTACCTTTTGCATTATTTGGTGCTGCATTAACGTTATTAATATTCCGAATGGAAAATGATATTTACTTCCAGGTAAGTTTATTAACCTTAATCGGGTTATCCGCCAAAAATGCTATTTTAATTGTTGAGTTTGCGATTGAGGCAGTTCGTAATGAAAATATGGCATATCGAGATGCTGCAATTCATGCTGCTAAGGTTCGTTTTAGACCAATTATCATGACTTCAATTGCATTTATTTTGGGTGCTATTCCATTGGCAACAGCATCTGGTGCTGGTGCTAACTCTCAGCATTCTGTTGGTTTTGGTATTATTGGTGGTATGTTAGGATCAACGCTTATTGCAACTTGTTTTGTTCCATTATTCTTTATTTTAGTAATGAATTTCTCTAAAAAAGAAACACCTGATAATTAATTACTGAATTACGAAGCACTATACAGAAGAAAGTATAGTGCTTTTTTATTATATTTTTATAGAGTATAAATCATGAAAAAATTACTTCTTGGATTAAACAGTATGTTTATTATTAGTCATTGTTTTGCTGGAGATGTTAGTAGTAAATTTACAATTGAAAGTAATACTGTTTTGAGTTCTAAACTAATGGATGATGCATGGAGTATGCGAGAAAATTTAGATAATCAAAAAATAATTGCTGAGTATTTATTAACCAAACCTCAAATCCCACAAGATTATGATGGTGCGTGGAAAACTGCTCGTATGGTATATTTTATTGGTAATTATGGAGTTGGGGAAAAGGCTTATGTTTCTACGTCAATAGGTAGTAAGTTATTTGATTATGGTGTATCTGCTGCCAAATTAGCAATGCAATTACAACCAAATGGTGTAGAAGGTCAATACTGGTATGCTGTAGATTTGGGTAGTTATGGTTTAGCTAAAGGTGTTGTGGCATCTGCTCGTAACGCAGGTGCAGGTATGGATGCCTTGAAAAGGGCAATTGCGATTGATCCAAGTTATCAATGGTATGGTGCTAACCGTATTTTAGGTCGCTATTATCAAGAACTACCAGGTATTTTTGGTGGAAGTAATAAAAAAGCATTAGAGTTACTAACGGCATCTACTACTAAATCACCTCAATTTAAAAATAACTGGGTGTTTTTAGGTCAATATTATATTAGTACTGGTGACTATCAACAAGCTTTAGCAACTTGTCAAAAAGCCTTAACTTTGCAGGCATTAGACGGTAGGTATGAAGAAATTCGTTATACTCGTGAGGCTAATGAATGTATAGCAAAGGCGCAATCTAAACTAAATTAAAAAATAAAGCTAGTTCAAATTGATCTAGCTTTATTTTTACTAGTTATCTATGGCAGAAAATTTTTACCCACATAGTATTTATGGTTATAATCTGTACTTGAGAATTAATTACTTGCGGAAAGTATTCCTTATGAAAGTTCAAATGATATTACGAAAATTAAATAATTTTCCTTTTTTGGTATTTAGTGTAATCTTTTTTGCCTGGATAATTTATTTTTTTTCTTATTTATTTCCGTTTACCAATAATGCTTTTGTTGTTGCTAATATAATGCCAGTTGCTGCAGATGTTTCTGGATTTATTACTGATATTTATGTAGCTAATGGTCAAGATGTGCAGAAAGGACAACCTTTATTTAAAGTGTATCAAGACCCATATCAACAATCTTTAGCTCAAGCTAAAGCAAATTACAATGAAGAGTTAGCTTCGATTGAAGTTATTAAACGAGAAACTAAGAAAAATCAAGCTTTATTGGCTGCAGCACAAGAAAACTATAATAAAATTAATTATGAGTATGGCTTAAAGAATAATGAAAATGTGGTTCAAGCGGTTGCAAAAGTAGATGTAGAGAGATTTGGATATGATAAAAAATCATTAGCCAACACGGTGAAGGCTCTTCAGGCTCAATTAGAAATTGATGACCAACAAATTAAACAACATCAACAAAAAGCTCAAGCTTTATTTGCTGCACAAGCAAACGCTAAAACTAATATGGAGTTAACAGTTGTTCGAGCATACACAAATGGTACTATTGATAATTTATACTTATCTACAGGTACACCAATAGTTCAACATCAACCATTGTTTTCCTTGATTGATACTGGTAACATGTATATTCAAGCAAATTTTAACGAAATTGATTTACGAGATGTTCGTGCAGGTGATAAAGTTTATATTTTGCCAAGGGTCTATTTGTGGGAAAAAATTTATCACGGGGTCGTAGTTGGGAATACGTGGGCAGCTAATCGCCAAGTAACTTCAGCAAAGACACAAATGCAGACAGTTACAGAAAATGAAAATAATTGGGTGATGCTTCCACAACGTTTGCCTGTACAAATTAAAATTACTGATTATGATGGTAAAAATTATCCATTAAGTGTTGGATCAAGTGCATATGTTTATATTTCTACAAAACATAAAAATTAATAATAGTTATTTGCTTTGCGACTTTGGAAAAAAATTACTAGATTTGCCATAATAGCACGTATTTCTTCATGGATTATATTGCTAATACTAAGCGCAGATAATGCTTGATGGTGAATGTATGACATGTCTTCTGATTCTAAATCTTTAGAAGTATTTTGTAACCACTGTTCTGGTAAATAATAGTCATGTCGGTTATTGTGTAAAGCTTGAATTATTAAATCCATTTGTTGTGTAATTAAATTAAATTTGTCCATAACATCATTATTTGTTCTAATTTTACTGCAGTCAAAATGAAAGATTATTACACTTAATAGTCTATATAAACGTCGTACGTGTAAATATGCTCGAGAGCCTGATTCTACATATTCAGGATGAGCCTTAGTCTCTAATTCAGCTTCATTTTGCCATCGAATAAATCCATTAATATTTGCAAGTATTTTGGTCTCATGCTGTAAGTACATAGCTTGAATAGCTGCATCACTTAATTTTGTATCAGTAATTGCGATTAACATGGTTTCTAGTTCTTCAATTGTTTTTTGCATGGAACTTAACATTCGATTGCGCGCATATTCTGGATAGAAAAAACGTAATAGAAAATATGAAATAATTATCCCTAAAGATATATTTAATAACCGTAAAAATGCGCTTTTTAAATTGTTATTATTCAGTAATAAAATTGGCAATGTCCATGTGATTAACCCACCTGCATATCCTTGTTTTCCATCCATGTACCAATAAGTTGCTAAAAACACACCTAAACCAATTGCAATTACGTTAATAATTACGTTATTTGCAAAACCAACAATAAAAATCATACCAAATGCGGCTGAGAAAAAAGTTCCCCAAAAACGTAAGTGACTTTTATTTAAAGTTCCACCTAGAGTTGCATTGTCAAATAGCACAATTGGACATGTCATTACCACCCATATTCCTTCAGAAACACCTACATATGAGGTGTACATAAAGCTAATTAACATTGCTAGGCATAATCTAGTTGCTCTAATCCTTTTTTCCGTTGTAAATTGCATATATAGTTTTCTTCTTATAAAAGCTTATTGTTTACTGTTTTAGATTTATATCCACTAGCTAGGTCTTGATATAGCTTTACTTGGGAAATTAAATATTGTAATTTGCTTTGATTAATAGTTAAAGCTAAATTATCGAGCAAAATTTGTGAGTTGATAACATCAATATATGCAATTAAACCTTGGTGATATAAATTAGATTGCAATTGAAATTGTTTTTGGGTGTGAGTATATGCTTTATATTCAGCATTCAATCGATCTTTATAAAAGTAATTTCTCGCAAAATCATTATCCACATCTCTTAAGATTTGCCTTGCTGTTTGAATATAATTATAAGTAGCAGCTTTATAACTACCTTGTTTGGCTTCAATCTCTCCAAATATACTTGGTGTTATTTGCCAATTTAAATATCCTTCATTCATTACACCATGTGTATCTGGT
>DYTA01000075.1 GCA_020726205.1 Nitrosospira multiformis | reverse complement strand
TGACAATGGGAAAAATGGAGCACCAGGCACAAATGCAACATTTTCTTTTAATGCTTCAACCAAAATTTCAGCAGCATCAAGATTTTCTTTTAATTTAACCCAAGTAAATAACCCACCTTCTGGATAAGTATACTCAATTTCTGGTGGAAAATATGTTTTCATACTCTCCAACATTAAGTCACGACGTTTTTTATATATATCAATAATTAATTGAATGTGGTTATCTAAATTGTAACGCTGAATATAATAAGCAACTTCACGCTGAGCTATCGTACTACACTGCAAATCTGCAACTTGTTTTAACATTATAAATTTACTTAGTATGTCTTTTTTTGCACACATCCAACCAATTCTATAACCTGGACAAAATGTTTTTGAGAAAGATCCTAAATATATAACCCAACCATTGTGATCAAAACTCTTAATTGCAGGAAACCTTTCTCCCTCGTAACGTAACTCACCATAAGGATTATCCTCAACAACAGGAATCCTAAATTTTTCAGCTAATTCAACTAATTTTTTTCTCCGAGAAACTGACATAGTACGTCCAGTTGGATTTTGAAAATCAGGAATAGTATAAATAAGTTTCGCTTGAGGATAAGCTTCTAAAGTTTTTTCCAATTCCTCCATTATCATTCCTTCTTCATCCATAGGAATAGGAAGATATTTAGCATGATATGTATTAAAAACATTTAATGCGCCAAGATAACTAGGCTCTTCACAAATTACATAATCCCCATCATCTAAAAATAAGCGAGCACAAAAATCAATTCCTTGCTGAGAACCTGCTGTCATTAAAATATTATCTACACAAGCATCTACGTGTGCAAGTTTCATACGCTCTTTAGCGATAATTTCTCTAAGTAATGGAAATCCCTCTGTTGTACTATATTGCAGTGCAGCTCGCCCATCTTTTTCAAATATTTCTTGAGCAATACTCGCTATTTCAGTTATTGGAAATAGCTCAGGTGCAGGCAAACCACCAGCAAAAGAAATAACTTCAGGCATTTCTGTTAGCTTTAGAATTTCACGAATTTCAGAGGCTTTTAACGTAGCCGCACGTTTTGCATAACGTATAGTCATTATAAATTTTCCTTAACTATTTTAATTAATAATTGGATTTAGTTTAAAATACTTGTTAACACATTTAGGAATTTGATCTTCACGATGGCTAACATAAATAATAGTATGATTACTGTATGTAAATAAGTTATCTAATAAATTTACAAAAAATTGGCTTTGCTCATCATCTAAACCTTGGCATGGTTCATCAAAAATAAATAATGGTGGATTTTTTACTAATGCACGAATAAGTAACATTAATCGTTGAATACCAGATGAAACTTGATACAAAGGCATTTCTGCTATGTAACATAAATTTAACTGTTCTAAATAACTGATTGCTAATTTTTTTTGATCATTATTAGCTAAATGATATAATCCTTGAGTGTCAAAAAAACCGGATAAAATTGCATTTAAACAACTAATTGACTTGTCAAAATTCCAGTGTAACTCTGGTGAGATATATCCTATTTGACGTTTGATATCCCAGATTGTTTCACCACTACCACGTAATCTACCAAATAACTCAATTTGATTTGCGTATGCTTGAGGATGATCTCCATTTATTAAACTTAGTAACGTTGATTTACCTGCACTATTAACACCTTGCAACAACCATTTTTCACCAGTTAGTACAGACCAACTTAAATTAGATAATACTTTTTTTTGGTAATAACTAACGTTTATATTTTCAAGTTTAATAATATATTTATAATCCACTAATGGATTTTTTAATAAATTAAAATAAATCATATCATGTTTTACAGACGTCTTCAATAAACTACTACAATATTCTGTAACAGACAATTTTAATAATTGCTTATTGTCAATTTTGATCACAGAAGAAATAAACTCTGGTACAATTTTACTATCATCAATTAAAATAATATTTACGCCAATTTTTGATATTTTTGCAAGATACATTATTAAGTTATTTTTTGATTCTGTATCAAGACCAATAAAAGGATTATCTAGTATAACTAATTGACTAGTCTTATATAATGCCAATACTAATTGAAGTTTTTTTCTTTCACCGCTAGATAATTGAATCAGTGGAGTATTGATTCGATGAAATAAATTCAATATTAGTAATAATTCATTTAAAAATACATCACTTTTGTTATAACCAATTGCCTGATGAATAGTCATAGTTTTTTCTGCATCATAACTATTATAACGCTGTTGATAGTAGAAATCTTGTGCACCAAAATTATCTTTAAAAGTGAAATACTGTTCAACTAAAATTACTTTACTTAGCAATGAATGTTCCGTATTAAAATTAAATTCAATATTACCGCCAATATATAATTGACCAGCCAATGCTTTCACTAAACTACTTTTACCACTTGAACTAGCACCAACCAAAAGTATATTTTCACCACGTAATATGCTAAAGTCACTATTCTCTAGTAGAGTTGTAGATCCTCTTCTTAATATAATATTTTCAGCTTTAATTAAATAATCTGTCATTTACTTACTACATTATAAGATAAATTATTCGTAGTTGGAATATAAACCAGGAAATTCACATTATCTGCATTATAAATATCTTTTTTAAATTCTAAATGGCTATTATTATTCACCACAACAGTCTGATATACAATATATATTGGTAACTGATTTGTAAGTTTAACCCACGTATGATCACCTGATTTAATAACTTTATTTACTCTATCAGTGCTCCAATTTGGATTACCATTGATTAAATAATTGGCTAAAACCATAGGTTGACCTACTCTAACACAACCATGGCTTAAACTACGTGCATTTCTACTAAATAAATTTGGATTTGATGTATCATGAAGATAAATTCCACAATTATTAGCAAATAAAAATTTAATTTTACCTAAAGCATTTTGTTTACCTGGATCTTGTCGTAAAAAATAATTAAATTGATTTGGATTAATACTTTCCCAACTAATTGAAGATGGATCAATTTCTTCTTTAGTACTATTGCTAAATACACGAATATTATGTTTAGCTAAATAATCTGGATCTTGCTGAATTTTATGTAAATATTCTTTCGTAGCAATACGATTTGGAATTCCCCAATATGGATTTAATTCTAATGTTGTCACCGTGCTACTCACGACACAAGTTTTATTTTCACCACCGCCACCTACAATAACAGGCATGGCTAACTCTTTATAACCAGACTTAAAAATTTCTAAAGAATAGCTAGGGATATTAACCCATATATATTGATTACCTAATGAGATTGGTAACCATCTCAATCTATCTAAATTTATTTGAATCTGTTTAATTCTTGTAGTTACAGGAATATTAAGAGATTGTAAAGTTATTTTATCTACCACACCATTAGGCACAAGTCCATTATCTTTTTGATAAGCAATAACTGCATTTTTTGTATCTAAATCAAAATTATCTGAACTATTACCAGCACCTATTTTATAGTAGTCAATTACAGATAATCTTTTGTGTAATAATTTAACGCTCTCTCCATGAGAACCTATTTTTAATACTGTTCTTAAAGGAATTGATTCCCAACCACCATTTTCTGCAATTTTTTGATAAACTCCTAATTGTTGTTTGAGCGTTTTATATGGCTGTGTTTTAGGTACAGCATTATATAAAGTATTAATCAGTTGATTATTTCTAACAGCTGTTAAATATTGCTCAACTAAATTTACTCGTTTACGATCAATCTGCCAAGTAGGATATATCATAGTATCTATACGACCAACCTCAATATGCTTTAGATACAATAGATACGCATCACTTAACATTAGTTCCAAATCCAATAATTTAGCAGACGGCACTAACTTACCTGATTTATTCAACTCATTAATTTGATTGATTAAATCATTAATTTCTTTAACGTGATAATCATTTGGATTCAGTCCATCTAGATATGAATTTGTTAAAATATCTAAAAAAGAGGAAGCCTCTGGGTTTAATTTACCATTTATAACCCAAACATTCTGAAAATTATATGTTTTATAAAACTGCCCAGTAAAAACAGATCCACAACGCATGGTTGGCGTACACATAACTCTTGTTGAATTAGTATTAACTCGCATCGATAACATATTTGATTCAAACACATCTGTTGTCAATGGCTCTGCAAAAACATTTTGATTCAAAATTAAGCACAAACAAGGCACAACAAGCAACTTAAAACGCATAAAAAGTATCTCCAACTTTTAAAAACGGAATACTAAAAATTTAATAATTAATAGATTAAATATTATCTATTAAATTTGCCATCTCTATTGCGCTAACTGCTGCATCATAACCTTTATTGCCCGCCTTCGTACCTGCTCGTTCTATTGCTTGCTCAATATTTTCCGTAGTTACTACACCAAAGATAACAGGAACGCCTGTCTCTAACTGAATTTTAGAAACACCCTTTGCAACTTCATTGCATACATAATCATAGTGTGTAGTAGAGCCTCTAATTACAGCTCCCAAAGTGATAACTGCTTTATATTTCTTGGTATTTGCAAATTTTTGTGCAATCAAAGGTAACTCAAACGCTCCAGGTACCCATGCAACATCAATATCAGAACTAGCAACACCGTGTCGCTCTAAACCATCAATAGCGGCACCAAGTAATTTACTTGTAATAAACTCGTTAAACCTACTCACTACAATAACAAAACGTCCCTCTGGAGCAACTAAACTACCTTGAAAAATCATATAAAAAACCTTTTTAAATTATATATAAATAGTTAACTATAGTAAATGACCAAGTTTACTTACTTTGACATCCAAGTAATCTTTATTTTTTTCATTTGCCGTTATTATTAATTCTTGTCGCCCAACTATATTAATACCATAACGCTCAAGACCATCAAATTTACGAGGATTATTACTTAATAGTTGGACATTTACAACACCTAGTTCGCGTAAAATTTGTGCAGCAAGAAAATAATCTCTCATATCATCTGGAAATCCAAGATGTAAATTAGCTTCTACAGTATCCATACCATTATCTTGTAACGCATATGCTTTAATTTTGTTCAGGAGTCCAATCCCGCGCCCTTCTTGGCGTAAATAAATTAATATGCCACCATCTTGTTCTATTTTAGCTAAACTAGAAGCTAACTGCTCACCGCAGTCACAACGTAAAGAACCAAATCCATCACCAGTTAGACATTCTGAATGTATTCTAACCAAAGGCGTATCTAAATAATTAAACTCCCCTTTTACTAATGCTATTGCTTCTTGTTCATCAAATATTGATTTAAAGCCAATTACATTAAAATCTCCAAATTTTGTAGGTAGCTTTGCATTAGCAACATTTTCAATTAATTTTTGATTTAATTTACGATATGAGATTAAATCTTGTATGTGAATTAATTTTAAATCATGCAAAGATGCCAATTTGTGTAAATCATCAACACGAGCCATTGTCCCATCTTCATTTAAAACCTCACAAATTACACCAACAGGTGAAACACCAGCTAAAATAGCCAGATCAATTGCAGCCTCAGTATGACCAGGTCTAACTATAACACCACCGTCACGAGCAACTAATGGAAACATATGTCCTGGGGCTCTAAAATTATTAGCTTTCGTATTTATATTTGCAATCTTGCGAATAGTTTCAGCTCGCTCATGAG
>DYTA01000074.1 GCA_020726205.1 Nitrosospira multiformis | reverse complement strand
GTTGTAAATATATGGTTAGTATAACATAAAGCCGACATAAAGCCAAGAATCGAAGCTGCGAAATTTTGCGTAGCCTTAGCTCAAAAAACTAATCACACTGGATTTACGATATCTTATGATTTAGGAAAAATCACGCTTGTTTCTTCAACCTTAAAATGCTATAATGCATATCATATACAATGAATAGTAAATAATTTCAAGTGATAGTTCATATAGCTAGTCTTACCTTCAGCGGAGTGGATATTATCGATGTTGATATACAAGTGCAGATATCTCACGGCATACCAGCATTTACTATAGTAGGACTTGCCGATAAGACTATAGCTGAATCTAGGGAAAGAGTTAGAGCCTGCCTATCTTCAATAGGTCTTGCGTTGCCTGCTAAGAAGATTTTAATAAATCTTGCGCCTGCAGATTTAGTTAAGGAGGGTAGCCATTTTGATCTTGCTATAGCTTGTGGGATATTAGCGAGTATGAATATCTTACCACGAGAGGAATTGCAGGATTACCTGATTATAGGTGAATTATCTTTAGATGGGGCTATATTACCTGTGCACGGAGTTCTACCGGCTTGTATTGGAGCGCTGGAGCGTGATAAGGGATTGATTTGTTCTAAGCAAAATGGAACTGAGGCCGCTTGGTCTGGTAATAGTAATATATTAGCGCCTGGTAATTTGATAGAACTTGTCAATCATTTTAAGGGTTCTCAAGTTTTAGTAACTCCTGAGCTGAAATTAGATAGTTCCGATACTCATTATCTGGATTTCAAGGATATTAGAGGGCAAAAAACAGCGAAACGAGTGCTTGAAATTGCTGCAAGTGGAGGGCATAATCTTCTTATGTTTGGAGCACCTGGGACTGGTAAGTCCATGCTTGCACAACGTATTGCTGGAATATTACCACCAATGTCGCCTAGGGAGATACTTGAATCAAGTATTATATCAAGCATTTCTGGGAAACTTGAAAATGGTGCGCTTTCGAAAACAAGACCATTTAGAGCTGCGCACCACTCATGTTCTATGGCTGCTATGGTTGGGGGAGGTATAGGAAAAAAAGTGAAACCAGGAGAGATATCACTAGCTCATAATGGGGTGTTATTTTTGGATGAACTACCAGAATTTCCTTCGAATGTTATTGATGCTTTGAGGCAACCAATAGAGACTGGGGAAATATTAATAGCAAGGTCGAATTCGCATATTAGATACCAGGCGAATTTTCAATTGGTAGCTGCAATGAATCCATGTAAATGTGGCTATTTGAATGATCCATATAAGTCTTGTGCTAAGGCGCCTAAATGTAGCAGCGATTATCAGATGCGAATTTCTGGTCCTATAATGGATAGATTTGATTTGCGTATAGAAGTAGCAAATATTGATGCTTATAATTACCAATCTGTTGAAAATGTAGTAGCTGAATCGTCGGAAGAAATAGCAAAAAGAGTTGCTGATGCTAGAGCTATACAGGCCAAGAGATATGAGGGCTATAACATAAAAACAAATAATCGCTTGGATGGAGAACTGCTTATTGCGTATGCTGTACCTGTTGATGATGGTGTCGCGCTATTGAATGAAGCTGCGAATAAATTTAGACTATCCATGCGTTCTTATAATAGAATTTTAAGGGTTGCTAGGACTATAGCTGATCTGCAAGACTCAAAAAATGTTTATAAAATTCACATTGCAGAAGCGTTGAACTACCGAAATATGAATATGTAATTTACCATACATGTGCTTAGATAAATTACATTAGGGGTAGTTAATTTCAAAGCGAGCTTGTGGAGCGTACCATAATGTACGTGAGCTGTACTTTTGCAAACCTCATTGAAGTTCGGTTCACAAAAAATGTAATTTTATAGTAAATGAAAGTAGCATTTGGTGATAGGAGCTAGATGCATAAGCTTATAAAATAATAAGTGAACGGGCGTTGCACCAAGTGCTAGTTCTATTTACTATATTGTAAACCCCATTGAACTTTGGTGAATAAATGTGATATGATCAAAGGAAAATGTCAACAAGTCCATATAGCCTAGATTTACGGGAAAAAGTAATCAATTATATAAAAAATGGTAATAGCCAAAAATCAGCAACAGAAGTTTTCAATCTACATAGAAACACCGTTAATCGTTGGATAATGCGATATAAAAAAGAAGGGCATTATAATGAAAGACAAAGACCTGGTTTTAAAAGTAAAATTAACAAAAGCGAAGTTGAGTCTTTCGTTCAAAATAATCCTGATGTTAAATTAACTGAGGTTGGTAAGAAATTTGGTGTTTCAAGCGGTCATGCTGGAAGAATACTTAAGCAATTAGGCTTTACTTATAAAAAAAACCTTTTCCTATGTGGAAGCAAAGGAATCAAAACGGTCTGAATATTTAGATTATATCAAAAATATTGCAAAAGATCGAATCATATATATAGACGAAAGTGGCATAGATATGAGCGTTTGCAGAGATAGAGGCTGGGGTAAGAAAAATAAAATTTTGATGGGGAAGAAAAGTGGTAAATATTACCAAAGAATTAATATAATAGCTGGTTTAAATATGGGCAAGTCGGTTGCTCCGATGACTTTTTGTGGTTCATGTAATACAGAGTTATTTAATACTTGGGTTGAACAATTTTTGATTAAAGAACTCAAACCAAATCAAGTTGTAATAATGGATAACGTTTCATTTCACAAATCACCGAGAACAAAAGAATTAATTGAATCTGTGGGATGTGAGTTAATTTTTTTACCTCCATACTCGCCAGATTTTAATCCCATAGAAAAATTTGGGCTAGTATGAAAAAATTGGTTAAGAATAAAATATCTGGATTTGATAAAATATATGATGCTATAACTGGCTTCTTTTTGCGCACCTAATTCAATGCGATTTACAATAGTTACGACTTAACCGGACGGTTATAACTAGTGCAATATAATTATTGAAAATCATTATTGAGAGTTTATTGAGATAACTGCAAAATTATCATGTTCTACATATTCTATTGCTAGGTTAATTGTTTCAATAGGATTATTCTTTTTTAGTGGATAAATTTCCATAGTAGATAAATTATCCGAAAGGCAATAATGTATTGAGCCTTTGCCGTGGTTTTCTTCTACCCAAGTTCCCAAACTCGAATATAAGGACACTGTTTTTTTATATCATCGCATCTCAAAATTGGAATTATATTCTTAATCACCTCAGTCTCGTTTTGTTTTTTTGAAGCTAATTGATTGTAAATTGTATATAGAGCTTGATTTTCCAATTCTTCAAATTTATTGGGATCAAACTTAATAAAATTTTTGTCACGATAAAAATAGAATATTCTTGAACTTAAGCTTTCGGATGTTTGATTTAAAATAATAAGAAAATTATTATTATTATAATAATAAGATTCGTGGCCATTAATTATCCATTTTAAACCAAGTTTTTTATAAAATAACTTTGTTTTTTCCACAGAAGTGGATATTAACATGAGTAATAAACGCATATCAAACCGCTTTACATAGATCTGGTAAAAGAATTAAAGACAATAAATTATATTATGTCAAGCTGGTTGTGGTATATTTTTATATAATTTACTAAATTAAAAAGGTAATTGTGGGGTGTAATGCTTATAGTACTTAGGTTGATCTGAGTTGCGCGCGCCATAAAGTGCCAATCATTGCCATATTAATAAAGTTTTTTATAATTAACTTACGTAATTATAAAGAAAAGACTAGACCAAAAGCAAAAGATTTGTTATAAGAGAGTAGATAGTTTTGGTTTTATAAACTCTTATCTACGGCTTTTAGAAAATAGTCGTGAATTTCTAGAATTCTATTGTTCCTCGGTAGCTCAGTGGTAGAGCAAACGGCTGTTAACCGTTCGGTCGCTGGTTCGAGTCCGGCCCGGGGAGCCACGCGTCTTTTGATTTTACTTTATAGGATACCATTAAATTATGGCTAAGGAAGAGCTGATTCAATTTGCTGGTGTTGTGCTCGAATTGTTACCCAATGCAACTTTTAAGGTTAAATTGGAAAATCAACATATAATAGTTGCCCATACGTCTGGTAGGATGCGCAAAAATCGTATCAGGATCCTGGTGGGAGACAAGGTTACAGTTGAAATGACTCCATATGACCTAACCAAAGGTCGAGTAATACACCGTCACTAAATTATATAAATGCACGAAAAAACACCAAATCCCGCGATCATTTTAGCGTCTACTTCACCCAGCAGGCTAAGCTTGCTCGCACGTATAAAAATTTTTCCAGATCAAATATTACCAGCCGACATAGATGAATCTGAGTTAAGAGGTGAGCTACCAAAAGATCTTGTGACTAGGCTTGCAAAAGCTAAGGCTACTAAAATTGCGGATCAGATAGCTATTGATGCGATTATAATAGGGGCTGATACTGTGGTAGCATGCGGTAGAAGGATATTGCCAAAAGCATTGACTAGAGACGACGTGCAATATTGTCTAAACCTTTTGTCTGGCAGACGTCACGTAGTCTATACCTCTGTATGTGTAATCAGAAAATCTGCTAGCACGCTTGTCCATAGACAAAAGCTTGTTAAAACCACGGTGAAATTCAAGAGATTGGCCAAAAGTGAGATTGAGTTTTATTGTAATCTGGATGAAGGTCTAAACAAAGCTGGGGGTTGTGCTATTTCTGGCTATGCTGAGTCGTTTGTCTCATTTTTATCTGGATCTCACTCCAATGTGCAAGGTCTCCCATTGCTTGAAACTAGGAACTTATTAACTTGCGTTGGTCTACGTTTAGCCTAGATAATTTTCATTATAGTCTTGTATTCTCAAAATATCTCTGAATATCAAATATTAACAAACCATATTGACACTAACATGATAATGTGGTTCATTAGGTGTTGAGCGCATCTACTCTTAATGGTTTAGTTATTATAAATTAATTTGAAGCTTATATTATGGCAATGATATAAAATACACAATCAATATCTGACCGACATATTATATATTGTAAACCTCATTGAACTTCGGTTCACAAAAAAATGTAATTTTATAGTAAATAGAACTAGCACTTGGTGCTTTGTCGCACTGTAAAAGTTCAACAATTCGGTTCCGAAAAATGATATTATTTTAGGAACTAAATTGCGGGATAGAATTATTGGACGGATAGACAGGAGTGGAGGTCAAGATCGGACGATGGAAAAGCGGCATATTCATCAGATGATAAGGCGTATGGATGAGTATGAGCAGGTAAAAAGGAAAGAAGATGGGAAGTATAAGCGCGTAAAAGATTTTTACGAAGACAAGGGGTTGTGCAAGCAGAATTTCTTAAAATATTACCGAAGATATGTTAATAATGCGCGTGAAATTTCGGCATTAATTCCACATAAGACTGGACGAAAATTTAAGGATATTATAAAGTACGAACATGAGGTAAAGGAGCAACTAAAAGAGCTACGCGATAAGGCTTACAATAGGTATGATATAGCTTTGTTGTTGAAACGAAGGAGCGAAATTGACTTATCAGCCAGCAGTATTTATCGCTTAATGGTAAAGCTCGGGATTAACAAGTTGAGCTCTCAACTTAAGGAAGTAAAACGTAGTATAATCAAGATGTCAGCAGGTGAGCTAGGTCATGTAGACGTTCATTACGTAGCCAAAGAGATACGGTGAAAGAACTGAGGGGTCTAAGAGGTTATATTTAGTCGGGGTGATTGACTCCTATTCGCGAATTTGT
>DYTA01000073.1 GCA_020726205.1 Nitrosospira multiformis | reverse complement strand
AGAGTAGTTAATAAATTTGCAAGAAATAATTGCTTTATTTTAATCTCCTAATTATCGTTATAGGCGTGTTTATAATGAAGATTTTGCATATAAATAACTTTTTTTCTGAATATGGTGGTGCTGAGCGTGTAGCTTACAATGTCGCAAAGCTTATGAGTAGTCTAGGTCACCAGAACCTATACTTTGAAACACCGAGAGAACCATATATATTTAGCGATGAGAACATTAATACTAGCTATTTTGTTAGAGATATTAATAAAAAAGTAGCTAGCAAGTTTGATCCAAGAGTTATTATAAATACTATATATAACAAAGAAGCTCAGTTAAAGCTATCAGATTTAATTAATACAGAGTCTCCAGACATAATAATTGTTCATAATTTCTTATTTAACTTAACTGCGTCAATACTAGAAGTTTGTTTTAAATCTGGAATAAAGACATTATTATATATTCATGATGTAAGATTATTCTGTCCTGGTGGGTTATTAGCTTACAATGATAATTATTGCTATGAAGCTCCATGTATAAATAATCTTCCTATAAGGTGTATAACTAATAAGTGTAAACAAAACAAATTATTACCCAGTGTTCTTTCTGCGGTTAATTCAATTTTTATCAAATATCAAAACTATTTGAATAAATTTCAATATATAATATGCCCAAGTAGAGCTATATATAATCTTGCATTGAAATATGGTATAAAAAGTGATATTTTACATGTTATACCTCATTTTATTGATGAACAATTGATTAGGTTAGCAAAGAGTAAGTTAACAACCAAAAGTTTATCTTGTGGGTATTTTTTATATGTTGGACGCTTGGGTCGTGAAAAAGGTGTTCATTTTTTATTACAAGCTATTATTAAATTGCCTCGCAGTATTAAATTTAAGATTGTTGGAGATGGAGAGAAATTTGATGACCTAAACTCATTTGTAACTATGAATAACCTAGTTAATGTTGAGTTTTATGGAAAATTATCTGGTGATATGTTATGGAATATGTACGCTAATTGTATTGCCACAGTGCACCCATTTAATTGGTTTGAAACTTTTGGTTTAACGATAATTGAATCATTTATTTTTTCAAAACCAGTTATTGCCAGTAATGTTGGCGCATCTGTCGAATTGGTTGACAATTCTCGAGGTATATTAGTTAGACCTGGTGACGTAGAGGATTTATGCTCTGCAATCAATACCTATGCATTTAATATAGATTTGGCTAGTAAACATGGAAAGAATGCTTATCTATTTGCGCTAGATAATTTTAACGAAGATAAATATAAAAGGAAGTTATTGCATATAATTTAGTGTCACTAGATTTATTTATCACAATATTAATAAATATTAACTTAGTTTGTTGTAACTTATGCAGTGTGTTTGAAGAAATTATTCCTTAATGTCTGTATATGTCATATTGTAGCAGTTAATTATCAATAAGATAATTTTGTTAGAATCATGTATTAACAAATAATTCAGAAAGCAGATAATGAAAATTGCAATTGTTCATGATTGGTTATATACATACGCAGGAGCCGAAAAGGTCTTAGAGCAAATGATTACTTGCTTTCCTGATGCCGACTTATTTAGTTTAATTGATTTTTTACCTGACAATCAACGTGATTTTATTCGTAATAAGCCAGTTAAGACTTCATTCATTCAACGCTTACCATTTGCCAAGACCAAGCACCGTCATTATTTACCTCTGATGCCATTAGCTATCGAACAGCTTGATGTTAGTGCTTATGATGTAGTGATTAGTAGTTCACATGCGGTAGCTAAAGGTATTTTGACTGGTCCAGATCAACTTCATATCTGCTATTGTCATTCGCCAATTCGTTATGCTTGGGATTTACAACACCAATATCTTAATGAAGCAGGGATTACCAAAGGTCTAAAATCATGGTTGACCCGCTATATTTTACATAAAATACGTTTATGGGATTATCGTACGGCTAATGGTGTAGATTATTTTATTGCCAATTCAAGTTTTATCGCTCGAAGAATTTATAAAGTTTATCGGCGTGATGCTGTGGTAATCAATCCACCAGTTAACACTACCAAATTTGTTTTAGCTAACTCTGTGGATAAACAAGATTTTTATTTAACCGCTTCTCGTTTAGTACCATACAAAAAAATAACGCTAATTGCTGAGGCTTTTGCTAAGATGCCTGATAAACAATTAAAAATTGTGGGTACTGGTCCAGATCAAGCTAAAATTTGTGAAATTATTAAAAATTCACCTAATATTCAGTATTTAGGTTTTGTTGAAGATGATGAGCTAGTTAAGTTAATGCAACAAGCTAAAGCATTTGTTTTTGCTGCCGAAGAAGATTTTGGGATTGTGCCAGTTGAAGCTCAGGCGTGTGGGACTCCTGTTATTGCTTATGGTAAGGGTGGGGTATTAGATTCAATTAATCCATTAGGCAGTTCAGAATCGCCAACTGGAGTATTTTTCTATCCGCAAACGAGTCAAGCTTTATGTGATGCGATTACTAAATTTGAGACACATTCGTTTAGCTCTGTTGATTGCGTTACAAATGCAGCACGCTTTAGTGAGCAAAATTTTGTTCATCATCTAAGTACGTTTGTCAACAAGCATTTTAGTATAAAGAGTAACTAAAATTGAAAAAAATTGTCCTTCAAAAATATAGTTTAATTGCCAGTGATGTTTTTTCAGCTGGGTTGGCTTATTATTTTGCAACTATAGTTTGTAATTTTATTCGTGGTGATGATTTTCATCAGCTAAATTTGCATCATATGTTCTTAGTTAAAATAGCTGATATTCTATTATTAATTATTTTGATGTGGCAACGCCAGATCTATTTTCATCGTCGTCCGAATTGGGAAGAAATCCGTCTTACATATCGTTCTTTATTTACGTTATGTCTTGTTAATCTACCAATTTTATTTTTGGTGCGTAATCAACACTCAGTGTTATTAATGTTTATTGTTTTTTGGGTATTAATATTTTTATTTATTCCGCTATTGCGTAGTCTAACTAAATTAGTTCTCTACAATCTTGGGTTATGGCAACGCCAATTATATATTATTGGTCTAAATGAAAATGCTCTTAATGCATTTAAATTACTCTCGGCTTCACGTTTACTTGGTTATAAAATAGCCGCTTTTGTTGATCTTAAAAAAAGTGTTACCAAGTATCGCATTGGACAACATCTTATTCCTGTGTTTAACATTAAAGAGTTATTTACTAAGTCAGTGAGTGCTGAAATCGTAATTTGTCTTGAAGAACGTTATTTAGCTAATCACGTAAAATTAATTAACTCATTGCAACAGCACTTTTTAACAGTCACGATTATACCTCATCTTGATGGATTACCATTATACGGTATGGAAGTAAATCACTTTTTTGGTAATGAACAACTGATGCTCCGTCTTGAAAATAATCTTTCAAGTCGCTTTAATCGCTTAACCAAGTCACTTTTTGATTATATGTTAACTTTGCTTGCATTACCATTTATCGTGATTGTTATGTTTATTTTAGCTATATTAATTTATCTTGAGGATAAGGGGAGTCCATTTTTTCTTCAGTCTCGAGTTGGTAAAAATGGTAAAAATTTTACCTGTATCAAATTTCGTACTATGCATAAAAACGCTGAGAAGATGTTAAATTCTTGGAAAGAAGAAGATAATTCATTATATCAAGAATATGTAGCAAATAATTACAAGCTAAAAAATGATCCTCGGGTTACTAAAATTGGTAGATTTTTGCGCAAAAGTAGTTTAGATGAATTGCCGCAGTTAATTAATGTACTTTGGGGTAATATGAGTTTAGTTGGACCTCGTCCGCTATTACCTGCTGAGGTTAGTGAGTATCTTGATGGTTTATTTTATTATGCACAAGTCAATCCAGGGCTGACAGGTTTATGGCAAATTAGTGGTCGAAGTCAAACTTCATTTCATGATCGTGGACGCTTAGATAGTTGGTATATTAAGAATTGGTCGTTATGGTATGATGTGGTAATATTAATTAAAACACTTGAGGTTGTCTTGAAACGCAATGGAGCGTATTGACATGAAAAAAATTAACCTTTATAGGTTAATAAAAAGTGTATAATATTGTTGTAAGTTTTTTTAAATATTTTAGGAGTATAGTCATAAGTACAGAAAAACAAACCCGTATTAATGGTGCAATTAATGTACCTGAAGTTCGTTTGATTATCGATGAAACTGGTGAACAGTTAGGCGTTGTAAGCATCCGTGAAGCATTAGCTAAGGCAGACGAATTAGAGCTTGATTTAGTCGAAATATCTCCAAACGCGAACCCTCCGGTTTGTAAAATCATGGATTTTGGTAAATTCAAATACTATGAACAAAAGAAAGCTCATGCTGCTAAGCAAAATCAAAAACAAGTTCAAGTTAAAGAAATTAAGTTACGTCCTGTAACGGATGACCATGATTATGAAATCAAATTACGCAATGCTAAACGATTCTTGGAAGATGGCGATAAAGTTAAATTTATTGTACAGTTCCGTGGTCGTGAAATGGCTCACCAAGAACTAGGCTTACGTTATTTACAACGTGCAGAACAGGATCTAATTGATCTAGTGGTCGTTGAATCTCGTCCTAAGGTTGAGGGTCGTAATGCAATTATGATTGTGTCACCGAAAAAGAAAAAATAAAGAGATAGATAAGTATGAAAGTAAGTGGTTTTACTTTTCTGCGTAATGGAACAATTTTAGGCTATCCCTATGTGGAAAGCCTAAAATCATTATTAGCAGTCTGTGATGAAGTGGTTGCGGCAATTGGTGCTAGTGATGATGATACGCTAGAGCAAGTTCGAGCAATTAATGATCCACGTCTCAAAATTATTGAAACAACGTGGAATGAAAATATGCAAGATCGTGGCTACACTTATGCCCAGCAAAAAATGATTGCGCAGTTTAACTGTACTGGTGATTGGGCTTTTTATCTTGAGGGTGATGAAGTTATTCACGAGCAAGATTATGCAACTATCCGTGCAGCTATGGAAAAACATCTCAATGATAAAGAAGTTGAAGCTTTAGTCTTTGATTATTATCATTTCTATGGTTCGCCAACTACTTACGCTTATTCTCCTCGTTGGTATCGTCGTGCACCTCGTATTATTCGTAATAGTGTGCGTTCATGGGCTCCAGATGGTCTATTTTGGCTTATTATGAATGAAAATAAACGTGGGCGTTATCCTAATGCAGCGTTTGCTGGTTGCCATCTTTATCATTATGGGCATGTTCGCTCAGTTGCTAAAATGAATGAAAAACAAAAACGTGTTGAGCGTTATTGGGGTAAAAAACCAACTGAATTTTTAGGCTATGGTGATATCGATCCGCAAAGTATTCGTAATTTTACCGCAACTCATCCTGCAATTTTAGCTACTTGGTTACAAACTGAGGCTGAACCTGTATTAAAATTAAATCCGAATTATCAATTGACTAAACGAGATAAAAAGCACCGTTTAATGACTAAGTTAGAAAATTTGCTTGGTGGTAAAGATTTTACTAAAAAACACTATAAATTAATCCGTAAATAGTACTTTGCTAATGATTGCTTGTTATTTTATTGTTGTGAGGATTCATTGTTGAGTATTGATAAAATTAAAATAGCATTTTTAATAAATATGCCATTATGTAATGTTGGTGGTGGTGCAGAAAAAATTGTTTCAGAGTTTATTGGTAATATAAATTTTAATGTTTTCGAAGTTACTATACTGACAGAGCATCCATTAATACATGAAAAATACCTTAAA
>DYTA01000072.1 GCA_020726205.1 Nitrosospira multiformis | reverse complement strand
AGTTATTTTCAATCGCAATAATCAACTTACCATCTGGTTTCAGGAATTTTTTTACATTTTCTAAAAATGTTTTAAAGGGTTCATCACCCTCGGTAAATTTCCCCGCATATTCCAACACCCCGATCAAGGTAACATAATCAAATTTTTGTTCAAATTGAATATCATTAAGATTACCAACCATAATTTCTAGATTATCATGGTGTTTATGGCGATTATAAATAATTTCCGCACGACGACGTGATAACTCAACTACCTTAACATCTTTTAGCTTGTCGGCAAACATTCCAGCAAATGCACCACAGCCACCACCGATTTCAAGCAAGGTTTTATCTTTACCAAAATCATACCATTCAAGCAAATTGCGCCGAACAGGGGTTAAATGATACATAATTGCCCAATTATCCCGCTGTTGCAAAATATCAGTAAAATCAGTATTATTTTTCACGATCTCAAGAATTTCATCCTCAACATCGCCATCTGAATAAAGGTCTGCACCTTTGTAAAACTCTAAATTTAATTTTGTCATGTTATTTCTCTGCTAATTAATTACTTGTTCTAGTAACTTATATACGGTAGTACCGACACTATCTAATGCCAGATCATTATCTTGATTTAATTTTGCATTCTGTGCTTGACTGATTGCAGATTTTACTTTGGCAAACTCATTTTCAAAATACTGTTGTGACTGTATATGATGATGATTTACTAAAATTTGTTTGCATAAATCTTTTATATATGTTTTATCTTTGCTAATTTTTTTATTTTCCAATATCTTAGCTACATCAAGATTATCAACTAGTTTATAGTGCAAAATCAACCACAATTCAAAACATGGTTTACTAATCGCTAATTTTATTTCAACACCATCATGCGTTAATGATTGCAGATATTCATCATAATTTTGTTTTCTTGTTTTGTTTTCAGTATTTTTGAAATGTCTATCAACATCAACCACAATCCATAATTGATCTCTGCTTACATCAAAAGTATGACTATTTTTTATCTTTTCATCGTAATACTCAACCATTCCATCACTAACATGATAAGGGTGACTGTTCCCATCTTCTTTTTCTCGTTCAAGAGGAAAAAAGTCCACATTGTACTCGGTTAAATCTTTTAATTGATTACTCAACTCCGTGAAATAATAGTGTTCTTCAATAACTCCCTCGTAGGCAACAAAAATCAATTTTTTGGACGGCAATTTAACTTCTTCAATACGTTCAGAAAATTGTTCATGAGCAACAGAAAATAATCGAGCCATTATAAAGACTCCTTGTTAACAAGAATCTTTCTAAATTTAGGTATTCCACCATAACGCCCCACCAGATAATTTTCACTAATGAATTGTTTATTATCTATCTCAAATTTGCTTAATGCTGAAATAGTACTTGCTCCACTAGCATTACGATCGACCACCCATAACTCATCTTGTCTAAATATATTTTCACTTAGCAAAATTGTTTCATAGCTAGTAATTATAATCTGGCTATTACTTTGTGATAACTGCAAAAATTTCTGGATAAAATCAAGAGTTAGCATCGGATGAAACGAACGGTTTAACTCATCAATAACAAATATCTTATTACTCTTCTTGAATTGGACGCTATATAACAAATAAATAAGCTCAATTAACCGCTTTGTACCATCAGATTCTTCATCTAAGCTAAATAATATATTTTTGCGGTTACCATGTTCAAAACGAATTTCTTCAATAAGTATTTCATTTTTATTAACCAAAACTCTAAACATGAAATTATTAACTACAATCGCTAATGGCTTAATTTCTTTTGCAGGCTTGGACTCGTTGGACTCTCTAAATTTTTCAATATCATCAGAGATTTTTTCAATTAAAACATTGGGTAACTTATTTTTTAAATTTAACTCTAATTTTTCTAATGGATATTTTTCAAAGTTAACATTAGTTATACCCGTATCAAATGATTTAAGCAAATCAATAACTGAAACAACAGCAGTGTTTTTTTCTTCGCTGAATAATCCCAAAATATTTTTAAATCTTGATTGTGGCTTAATCACTACTAAAACATTATCAAACCAATTATAAACATTTTTTATCGTTTGAATCTTATCGTCATTGACTTCAAAATCTATCTTAGCGAAAAAAGGTAAAAATAAACTAACTGGCTTTTTCTTGAAATCTTCAAAATAAACTTTCCAACGATTTAAATCTGTTGTGTCTTGAATGATATCATCCGCAAATTCATAAACTTGATTAATGTAATCCATATCAAAATACGACTTATTTTGCTGATTACTAACTTCGTATAAATATTCCGCCTCAATTTTTTTGTCAGCAAAATTAACTGATAAACCATAAGCAAATACTTGCTCACCAATCAATATTTCGTATTCAAAATTAGAATTTTGTTTAGCTGATTCAACACCCAATTTAAAATATCTCTCAGCATCAGATAATTTTAGTTTACCACTTTTGATAATATCCTGCGTATAAGCCATCGCATCGACAAAATTTGATTTGCCAGAAGCATTGCCACCATATACTGAACTAATTTTTAATAAATTAGCCTGTTGCGTACTAATCACATGCTGAGATTTATCATCTGATTTACTCGCCACCATTGTAAAGGTTTGCACATCTTTAAATGATTTATAATTAGAAAATCTAAAATTTACTAACACTATATAATCTCCATTTTACTCAATTCACCAACCAATTTTTAAGCCCTTCATCAACTGGAAATAAATCAGGTACAGATTCAAATTTATATCCAGATGGTAGTTTATAATTAATATTTGTTTTTCTAACAACTCCAACCATGTTGCCATTTTTATTTACATGCACATCTGAAAATGTAGTAAATCCACCAAGTAAGTTTATCATTAATGATATATCACTTCTAGCTATAAATATTGTATGACTTTTATTAGAATAATTGCTATTCAGCATATATGATTTAACTACTTTTAAGTTTTCATGATTCCAATTAGTTAACTTATTATAGCTAATTGATATTTGCAAACTTTTAAAATTATTAAATGAAACATGATTGAATGGTAAATAATAAGAAGACAATAGTACAACAAAAATATAGCCTAAAAGTACACCAGTAAATTTATTAATGCTATCGAAATAAATAAATAAAATCACAGGCAATAATAAAAACCATGCACTTCCAAAATAAAATCTAAACATGTCATAATTTGGCATAAATCTAAATAAATTGGAAACTATTGGTAGCGGTATTAAAACCATCGCCAAGCTATATATATATATACAAAACAATGGCTTAATATCATCACATTCACTAATAGATCTTTTATTTCTGCGAATTACAGCAATAATTAATATGATAGAAATTACTAAGGAACTAATAATGAATCCAGATATACACTCTACAAATCGTTGATAATTAAAAATATAGTCACTATTAAAACTAAAATTAATTTTACGCTTAATATCAGGAATAAAAGTCAATATAGAAAATAGAACTATAACTCCACTAATAAAATATATATAAAATTTCTTTTTAAATTTATCATAGTAAAAAAGCAATGTAATAAATATAAAAATCATTGTATACAAAAGCTCCATAGCATGAAATTTTATAATACAGAATGATAGTATTGAAACTATGGCACAATCATAAACATATAGCTTTCTATTTATCAACATTTTCATGCTACATACGGATACAACAAATGAAAATGGTAGTGTAATTTGATAAGTACATCCATAACGAACAAACCAAGACTCGAATAAAACACCAGTACCAAGAAAAAAAAGTACCCCAGAAAACCATCCAACAATAAAAGTATCTATCAGTAAAACATTCTTTTTAATAATTTTCAATAACAATCCAGCAGCAAATGAAACGCATGTAAAAGTAATAACTTCTTGAATACGATAAATTATTATAGGGTATTCATTAACATTTTTTATATCTAATACATTAAAAATAGTTGCCCATATAAAATGCCAACTAGGTCTAATAAATTGATGCTGCGGATCAAATAAATATGGATTACCATGTGAAATCCACTGAGATATTACAGATAAATGTATATATAAATCATCTGGCATAAATTGTTGCGGATAACTTAATGCACAGTACAGTAAAACCAACGCATATAATGAAATTACAAAATATTTTTTTATATTAATCATTTATTCACGCTCAATTGAAAAATCTGAAACTGAAAAAGCAATTCCCGTTGCTGATGTAGTTGAAATAACCTCGACCGCAACCGCATCATATATCCGATGAAATACGGTTAAATTACCATCTTGATACTTGGTACAGCCTAATGATAATAAATATTGCCCTGAGTTTAAAATCATATTTTGATTAAATCGCACGGTAGCCTTTTCACCTGCTTTTATTTTGCCAAACACTTGGTTCAAATTAAGACTATTCGTACCTGTCAACTCTAAACCATCAACACTTTTTAATGTATAGGCAAAAATAGGATCAATAATATCAGTATCAAATCTAACTGTCATTTGGATAATATAATCCTCATCATGATAAAGTTGGTTGGTAATTATGCCTTTATCATTAATAATTCCAAAATCAATAATTTCAGCTTCCATCGAGCCATAAATAATTGGTGTATGATTAATCGTGAGTTGCTCTTTTAAATTACGCTGTTTAGATATTGGCTTATCTTCTTTTTCAGCTTGTTTTTCTTCCTGCTCTTCAACATTTTTACGGGCAAGATTAACCATTAATTTACGGAAAGTTTCAACCGTTTCTTTACAATCACCATCTTTGATTTTCACACCTTCATTAATTAAGATTGCCGATTGACAATATTTAATAATTAAATCTGTTGAATGGGTTACAAATAAAATTGTTATTCCCTTATCACGGAACTCTTTAAATTTATTAAAACATTTGGCTTGAAATGCCATATCTCCAACCGATAAAGCCTCATCCACGATCAAAATTTCTGGTTCAACATTAATCGCCACCGCAAAAGCCAGACGAGCAAACATACCGCTCGAGTAATTTTTTACAGGTTGATGGATAAAATCACCAATATCAGCAAAATCCAAGATTTCTTGAACTTTAGCTTCCATTTCCTCACGCTCAAACCCCATCAGATTACCCTGAAAATAGATATTTTCCATACCTGTGTATTCAGGATTAAATCCAGCACCAAGTTCAAGCAATGCTGAAATACGTCCATTTACCGTAACTTTGCCAGTAGTTGGAGTTAAAACACCCGTAATTATCTTGAGTAAGGTTGATTTACCAGAACCATTTTTACCAATTATACCAACCGTTTGACCTTTTTTAATTTCAAAGCTAACATCATTCAACGCATAAAATTCTTTATGGTAATTTTTTTTAAATGGATGCAACGCTTCTTTCATCCGATCAATCGGCGCATTGTATAATTTATAAACCTTGCTCAGGTTTTCTACTTTAATTGCGATATCTTTATTCATCATTTTTTCTTTAGTCATTTGTGATTTACATATAACACTAATTTATACAAAAAGAGTAAGAATCATTATTTCCTACTCTCAATTGAATATGTTATTACTAATTTAATCTAATTATCTCATAAGCCAATATTATATCACACGGCTATATATCAATGGATTAGAGATTGTTCGGTACAAACTTCAACCACGCTTTTTGTCGCAGGATCAAAGCTAATTCCGATTAGGTAGATAGGTTTACCTCTTACTTGGTATTTAGCTGGGTAGCCTTTTGCTTTAATCTGTTCAATCGCTTCTTCGGCTGTGCCGTGTTTGATTA
>DYTA01000071.1 GCA_020726205.1 Nitrosospira multiformis | reverse complement strand
GACCTTCAACGCTTTTAGCTTTGTCAGTAACATTTTTCATATCCCATGGTGCCAAAAACTGACCTTTTTTGATATTGATTGGTTTACCTGATTTGGCTACAGCTTTAATAAAATCAGTTTGTCGACATAAAAAGGCTGGTGTTTGTAAAATATCTACGACTGAAGCAACTTGATCAATTTGCTCTACTTCATGAATATCTGTTATAACTGGCAATCCAAGTTGACGCTTAACTTCTGACATAATGCGTAAACCTTCATCAATCCCAGGTCCACGAAATGTTGATCCAGAACTACGGTTCGCTTTATCAAAGCTAGATTTGTAGATAAAGTTAATCCCAAGTTTTTGGGTAACTTCTTTTAAGTACCCTGCGGTATCAATTGCCAATTGTTCAGATTCAATTACACAAGGACCAGCCATTAAAAACAATGGATGATCTAAACCTACGTTAAAATCTAATAATTTCCATGAAGGATTACTCATAATTATGACCTTACATAAAATATTTTACGAATTTAATTACCTTTTAATTTTCTTTGCTCTAATGCTGCATTGACAAATGAACTAAACAATGGATGTCCATAACGTGGATTTGAAGTAAACTCAGGATGGAATTGACAAGCAAAAAACCACTTATGATTTGGTAACTCAATTGTTTCTACAAGCTTTTCACGTCCCGCTGATGTACCACTAATAACTAATCCATGTTCAACTAATTTACCAATTAAACTATTGTTAACTTCGTATCTATGACGATGACGCTCATGGATCAACGAACTACCATAAATTTTAGCAGCCAAACTACCATCAACTAAATTACAATCTTGTGCACCCAAACGCATTGTACCACCTAAATCAGTATTTTCATCACGAGTTTCAAGATTACCACTCTTATCTTCCCATTCATCGATCATACCAATAATTGGAAAACTACTCTGACTATTAAACTCTGTTGAATTAGCATCTGCAAAACCACATACATTACGTGCATATTCAGTAACGGCTAATTGCATTCCTAAACAAATTCCCAAAAATGGAATATTATTCGTGCGTGCATATTCAACTGCTTTAATCTTACCCTCAACCCCACGGTTACCAAATCCACCAGGAACCAAAATTGCATCAACGCCTTTTAATTGTGCAACATCCCCATCTGAAAGAGTCTCTGCATCAATATATTTAATATTAACTTTTGTTTTGGCGTGAATTCCAGCATGTATCAATGCCTCATTCAATGATTTATAGGACTCTGTTAAATCAACATATTTACCGACCATTGCAATATCTACTATTTGTAATGGGTGATCTAAATTATTTACAATTTTATCCCAAATTGCAAAATCAGCTGGTTTAGCATCTAACTGTAATTTTTCACAAATAATATCATCAAGTTCTTGATTGTGCAACATTCTTGGAACTTTATAAATACTATTAGCGTCGTAACAACCAATTACAGCACGCTCATCAACATTACAAAATAATGCAATTTTTTGCTTTTCCTCCAATGGTAATTCACGATCCATACGACAAATCAGAATATCTGGCTGAATACCGATTTGCAACATATCTTTTACTGAATGTTGAGTTGGTTTAGTTTTTAATTCCCCTGCACTTGCAATATATGGCACTAACGTCAAATGCATAAATAGAGTATTAGCTCGTCCCAACACTTGGCGCATTTGGCGAATTGCTTCTAAAAATGGCTGAGATTCAATATCTCCAACGGTTCCACCAATTTCAATCATAGCTACATCAAAACCAGATGCACCTTCAATAATTCTTTCTTTGATTTCATTAGTAATGTGAGGAATTACCTGCACTGTTTTCCCAAGATATTCACCACGGCGCTCACGACGAATTACGTTTTCATAGACTTGACCAGATGTGAAATTATTTTTTTGCTTCATCTTAGCCGAAATAAAACGCTCATAATGCCCGAGATCCAAGTCAGTTTCTGCACCATCTTCAGTCACAAAAACCTCACCATGTTGCATAGGGCTCATTGTTCCAGGATCTATATTAAGATATGGGTCTAATTTCAGCATAGTAACTGATAGACCACGTGATTCTAAAATTGATGCAGTTGAAGCTGCTGCAATACCCTTGCCTAATGATGAAACAACACCACCAGTAATAAATATATATTTAGTCACTTTGACCTCTACTTGAATTTAAATTTTAAGCTAATATAGAAATAATAATGCTAGATTATAGCATAGGTAAATTTTTATGGCGTAATGAGAAAATAGTTATATTTTGCACTCAAATAAGACTTTATCACCAATAAAAACTTCACCTGCGTCAAGAAATGAACTAAAGTAAGTACCAAATGCAGCGCATTTATTGTTATCATCACGATTATATTTAGCTAAAATTTTTAATGGAAGATTATCTCTCTGCTCAGCTGTTTCTTGATTTATTGTAATCACTAGACAACGTCCGCAAGCCTTTTCTCTATGAAAAATAAGATTGCCGATTAACATACTTTGCCAACAATTTTCATAAAACGCATTACCCACGCCAGATAACACAATATTCGGACGAAAACGATTCATTAATACAGGGTCAGAACCATTCACAACTAATTTATCATTTAGCCACTCAAGTGATTCAATTGATGTAAGCAAAAATTGCCGTGAATCGACTAAAGAAATATGTCGATTATTTTCACCAGATGAGCGACGAGAATAATTTATATCAATCTTTACTAATCGACATTTTTGATTTAAACAACTACTTAAAAACTGAGCTACTTCTTCCCCACAATCAATTAATTCCTCTCCAAACGCCCAAACCTTAGCCAATATCCGCTGGTTGTTAACATAAGGGCTATGAGTTAATCGAAATACACTATTATTAAAATTAAATTCAATAAACTCATCTGATAAATTTAACTTAAATAATGCAAGTCGTTTATTTTGGCGTTGAGTAAGTGCATTACATTTTTCATCAATCACCATCCAGTTACGATCATAGCTAGGACCATACTTATCCAACTTCATTTGTGAAACCTGAATACCAGACATTGACTTTACAGGATAAATATATAAACTATCAACAACAACATTTGTATGCAACATAAACTAACTCAATCTATAAATTATAATGTATTAATCAGTATATTTTAACACTTATAAAGTAACAAAACTGTATAATTATTACAAATAAGGCTTTTGCTGTACAACAGTAATATTGGTCTATACAAATAGGAATAAATAAAATTAAAAACTCAATAAAAAAATCGATAAATACCTCTAGTAATTTTTTAGCACGCACGATTATAAATTTTTATAAAACAAACTGCGATGTTCGAGCTGGTAGTTTGTCATTTACGATAGTGTTGTCTTTTATTCCTTTTATGATTGCAGTTGCTGGAGTAATTAGTCTACTACCTTTTTCAAACATTTATGTCACAAAAATCGAGCAGTATTTTTTTACAAATTACATTCCTCATAGTGGTGCGTTAATTTATCAACAGGTAAAAATATTTTTGCAACACGCAGATGAATTGTCGTGGGTTGGATTCTCATCTCTAGGTGTAACCACCTATTTAATGCTGTTCTCCATTGAATCACAGTTAAATGCTATCTGGCGAGAAAAGCGAGATCGAACAATTATGCAATCACTATTTACTCATAGTATATTTTTAATTTGTGCCACCGTATTAATTGGGTTGATGTCTTTTTTAAGAATCTATAGCCATGTCTTTTTACACTCTCCAAAAATTAATTTCATTGTAGACCAAAGTATTCCATTTTTAGTTTCTATTACTTTATTTTCACTTTTATATAAAATAATGCCTAGCCATGTAATTCGTAATACACATGCCTTAGTTGCTGGATTCACCGCAACAATTTTATTTGAAATAATTAAAAAACTGTTTGTATTTTACTCCCTCCATCTATTCGTAAACTATCATATAATTTATGGCTCACTTGCTTTTGTTCCATTATTTTTGATATGGATATATATTAGTTGTATTAATTTCCTATTTTGTGCAACAATTATTTACGCAATGGAAACAAAATATAACCCAAAACTACAGCGTACTTTATATCGAATCATAAATACTATTCAACACAAAATCAGCTACAATAAATGAATATTAAACCATTCAAATAAAATATAATTATGTTACAATCTTGCTTGGAAGCTAACTAGGCAATCGCGATTATTAGCGTAATCGAGGAAAGTCCGGACACCTCATGGATAAAAGTGCTGGGTAACTCCCAGGGGTCGCATATTGCGGCTACGGAAAGTGGCACAGAAAATATACCGCCAAGTTTACTTGGTAAGGGTGAAAAGGTGCGGTAAGAGCGCACCGCACAATTAGTGATAATTGTGGCAGGCAAAACCCCACTTGGTGCAAGACCAAATAGGCGTAACTCGTAGTTATCCTGTACATTTAGTTACGCGGGTAGGTTGCTCGAGCTTTTTGGTAACAACTAGCCTAGATGAATGATTGCCTCGGGTGCAAACTCAAGACAGAATCCGGCTTATCAGTTAGTTTCCATCTCTATTCTTTATGAAAAGGCAATTACTATGTCCGATCAACATCTTATTGAACAACAATTAACTTCTGAGCAAATTTTTCAAGGGTTGTTCCTCAAAATATACCATGATACAGTAGAACTTCCAAATGGAAAAATAGCACAACGTGAATATATTAAACACTCAGGTGCTGTTGCTATATTAGCAATAGATAATGAAAATAACATTATCATGGAGCGTCAATACCGTCATCCAGTTGGTAAAATCATGTATGAATTACCTGCGGGCAAAATTGATCCAAATGAAGATGATTTAACCTGTGGTAGAAGAGAATTAGTTGAAGAAACCGGCTATGTAGCTAGTGAATGGACATTACTCGGTGAATGTTTACCATGTATTGGTTATTCCAATGAACGAATCGTATATTTTCTTGCACAAGATTTAAGCTTTACAGCGTCAAACTTAGATGAAGGTGAATTTGTTGAAGTAGTTAAACAGCCTCTTGATGAAGTATTTAAACTAGCTTTTGGCGGTAAAATTCAAGATAGTAAAACACTATCTGGGTTAATGCTTCTCTATGGATATTTGAATAAAACTAGCTAATTCATTGGAATTACAGCATGTGGGGATATTTGGCTATAAGCATTGGAATTATGCTTGCGCAAATTTGGCAAGCTCCAACTATTTATGCTTGGTCATTCCTGATAGTTAGTCTAATCCCCATAATTTATCTTAGCTCAAAAACATTTCCAGTAAAACATCAATTACGTAATCATCTGATTTTTTGTGTATTACTACTTATATTGGGAGCTAGTTATTCTAGTTTAAGAATTAATTGGCGACAACATAATGTAATTTCTAATAATATCTCAAATCTATACGTACAGGGATACCTGAATAGTCCAGTTACAGCAAAAAATAACTATAAGCACGCTGAACTACATTTAACAAGCGGATCCTTTGCAGGACAAAATATTCAGTTGACTTTTCCCGAGAATATTAACATTGATGCAGGAAAGAATTATCAGCTCACTGTAAATTTACAAACAATTCAAGTAAATAATAATTTCAATGCTTTTGATTATCATCAGTATTTAATTGCACAAGACATTACGGCAAATGGATTTATTAGCTCGCAACCGCTGCAACTATCTAAAAGCTATACACCAACAGCACAAATCAATCTTATCCGTACAAACCTAATTAATTATCTAGAAAAAACTTTGTCCTCCCAACAATATGCTGGATTAGCTATAGCTCTAGTTACTGGTTATCAGCAACTTATCCCAGATTCACAATGGCAAATGTTCAAAAAT
>DYTA01000003.1 GCA_020726205.1 Nitrosospira multiformis | reverse complement strand
ATTACAAATGAGTATAATAGATATTTTTTTGTTATTCTAAATCAGTTGTGCGGTATAATTAAAGGTTATTCATTATATATAAAAATATTAAAGAAAAAATATTGTATAAAAATAGGCAAAAACAAAGTGTTATGTTTGTTTGTTGTCTGTATTTAGCAATAAGTAAGAACATTTTATACAGATTAAAATCTAAAAGAGGCAATTATGACAGTTTATTCAGTTAAGCAATTATTGGCTAGTGTAGCACCTGTTGAAAGCGAAGTAACCGTTAAAGGATGGGTACGTAATCGCCGTGATTCAAAAGCAGGATTATCATTTGTTAGTATTAGTGATGGATCTTGTTTTGATACAATACAAGTTATAGCAGAAACAAATCTTACTAATTATGAATCTGAAATATTAAGTCTGACGAAAGATTGTGCTGTTATTGCAACTGGTAAATTAGTTGCATCATTGGGCGGTGGTCAAAAGTATGAAATTCAAGCTAGTAAAATTGAGGTTACTGGTTTTGTTGAAAGCCCAGATACATATCCAGTTTCTCCAAAACGTCATACTGTTGAATATTTACGTGAACACGCACATTTACGAATTCGTACTAATCTAATGTCATCAGTTATGCGTGTACGTAATACAGTGTCAATGGCTATTCATGATTATTTACAAACTAATGGATTTAATTGGGTACATACACCGCTAATTACGGCTTCAGATTGTGAAGGTGCAGGGGAGTTATTCAAAGTTACAACTTTGGATTTAGCCAATCCACCTCGTGATGAAAAGGGTAAGGTTGATTTCAAACAAGATTTCTTCGGTCGTGAATCATATTTGACAGTATCAGGTCAACTTAATGTTGAAACATATTGTATGGGATTATCTAAAGTTTATACATTTGGTCCAACATTTAGAGCTGAAAATTCAAATACAACTCGCCATTTAGCTGAATTTTGGATGGTAGAGCCTGAAATTGCATTTGCAAATTTAATGGATGATGCAACATTAGCGCAGGGAATGTTAAAACACGTATTCAAAACAGTGCTTAATAAAAATAGTGATGACATGGGATTCTTTGCTCAGTTTATCGATAAAAACGTAGTAACTCGTCTAGAGAGGATGGTAAATGATGATTTTGAAATGATTACTTATACTGATGCGATGAAACGTCTTGAAGCATCGGGTAAATCTTTTGAAAATCCATTGTACTGGGGTGTTGATATGGCATCTGAACATGAGCGTTTCTTGTGTGAAGAGTTAGTTGGTAAGCCTACGATTGTAACTAATTATCCTAAAGATATCAAAGCATTTTATATGCGACAAAATGATGATGGTAAAACGGTTGCTGCAATGGATATATTAGCTCCTGGTGTTGGTGAAATAATTGGTGGTTCACAACGCGAAGAGCGTTATGATGTGTTGGTCGCTCGTATGATGGAAATGGGAATTGAACCTGAGTCGTTGTCTTGGTATTTAGATCTACGCCGTTATGGAAGTGCTCCTCATGCAGGATTTGGTCTTGGATTAGAGCGAGCAGTTAGCTATATCACAGGTGTGCAAAATGTTCGTGATATTATTCCTTTTCCTCGTACACCAAAAAGTGCTACGTTTTAAGAACTTACTTATAATATAAGGTTGACTTATGCCAAGAATTAAAAATATTAGTGTATTTTTGCTAGGATTATTTGTTTCTAGTGGAGTTTTGGTAGCGTGTGCGCCAACGCCTAATAATGTATCATTAGATGTAACCCCTGGTTTGTGTGTGACTAGTAGCTATCCTGGTTATGAGTCAACTATAACATCTTATTCAAATGCATATCCACTTAATGCAACTCTTCCTGCAAACTCTCCTTACTGTATGGCAGTTACTTTAAATAATAGTAATTCAGGTCAGAATGCAAATAATGTACAAGTTTATCAAGGTGGTTTGCAGCTAACATATTCTGTTGCTGGTGTTAGTTATAGTGGATATCTGATTGATTTTAATGCATCAGGTATTCCACAAACAACATATACTTATTCACCTGTACAAAAACTAGGTAATATGGTATTATTTGATCCGAATAATTGTGTAACTACCATTGGTGCAAATGTTAACACATTAAATAAAGATGGTGGAAAATGTACATTTTACTTAGAGTTGGTTGGTGAATCTTTACCTGTAGGTAACTACCCAATTAATCTTTCAGTTAATTATACGAATGGTAATGATAATTATTTTGTCCAAAACAATATTAATCAACGAGTTAATATGTATATTGGTGGTAATTTTACTACTCCAAGTACTAATTTGGCGTTACTAAATAATTTATCTTCAAATATCGCTGAATCTTTACCAGTTAGTTTTACTGGGGGTGTGGTACAACAGTTAATAACTGATAGTTTTGGTAATGTGTTTGTATATGATGGAAATACTGTTTATATCTTCAATGGTAATAGTTGGCAAGTATCTACTTTGCCTGAAGGTGTAAGCAAAATTAATCAGCTAAGTAGCGATAATAATGGCAATGTATTTGCCGCTACCAACTATGGTCTATGGGTATATAATTTAGGATCTCAAAATGGTTGGACTAGTTTGAATGGTAATGCTAATAGCGGCAATTATTCTTCAGTACAGTCTTTAAGTATTGCTGGTACTCCAACTGAAACCATTTATGCTACCAGTCAAAATAATTTGCTATCTTGTAATTGGCAACCTGGTTCTAGTTGCACGTTTGGTAATCCTGTTGTTGGTTCTGGAGCTTATAATTCCGCATCACTGGCTGTTGAGTCTAGTATTTTACAGTATGTGGGGATTGGTTCTCAATTGTGGCAGATTAGTAATAATGTATTATCGCCAATGTCATTTGCTACACCATATGTACTTGGTAATCAAAGTGGCAATTTATTATTAGATTCCCAAGGTCTTCTTTATGCCACTTTTGCTAATGATGATCCATTAATTCCTGCCGTCTTTTCAAATTCAAGTGCAACACTAAGTGCTGAGTCAGCATTAGTTTCTGCACAGGGTAATGCATTAAATGGTAAAGCGACTGGAATAGCGTTGCGTAGTATGAATCTTGGTTCATCTTTAACGAGTCATGTGGTAGCATTTGGAGATATGAATAGTTTACATAGTAATGATTTCACTGTTAGCAGTTCTTTAGTTTATCTATTATTAGGTTATGGTTCTACTGCAAATCCTATTGCAAGCACGTCGTGGACTCCTGTAACTGGTTTAAATGGTGCTGTAAATGGTGTAACTTTTGCTAGCTCATTAACGGCATATTAATCAGAATGGAAACAAAAATGTTTAAAAAGTGCTTAGCTTTATTTAGTCCATTGTTTCTTGTTGCTTGTGTTGGGGGTAGTGGTGATAGTACTCAAAATAATATTAGTTTAACAACTACCGCAGGAAATTGTCCAACAGGTATGACTAATTCACCATATTGTATGGCGGTTACTATCAATAATAATGCCAGTGGTCAAAATTACATTAATAGTTCAAATTATCCAATTAGTAGCATTAGTGTTATAACTAGTGGTGTAAATAATGTTATATCTCCTATGAATAATGCAAGCACTATGGATCCAAATAATTGTACTTCGCAAACCATTGCACCAGGTGGTAGTTGTACTTTTTATCTTGGAATTACCTCTGAAGCTTATAATGTTTCAGCCAGACACCCAATATCTATTGGAATTAATTATACTATTAATGATAGTTTATTTGTCAATGGTGATCATAAAGGAAGTAATAATTTAACAATTTATGAAAATACAAATTTATATGTACTTAATACCCAAGGACAATTATGGACATATAATGCGCAGGGCTTAAGTAATATGTCTTCTGCTGAGTCTTCAAATGCAGGAACTGTTATATCTAGTACTTTGGATACACTACAAACAGGTAAATTAGTATTAGCAAGTGCTAATAATATTTGGGCATATGGTCTTGGTAATGTTTCTGCTAGTATCGCTAAAAATAGTGGTTTAGTTGGTGCAAATGTGATGTTTGTAAATACTAATGGTCTTTATGCATCCTCTGCGACGAACGGTACATTCTATAATGCAATAGAAAGTTATGGAAATTTTGTTTGGACAAATAAAACTACACCAAGTGTAAAAATTAATCCTAATGCTTATGCCTTAACACCTACAACTGGTTTGTATGTTGCACAAGGTAATCAGGCATTAAATTGTTCTGGTGTTTTATCTTCAACTGTAACATCTTGTCAGAATGAAGCAGTTCCTTTAGCTTCAACTGTAAATGCGATGGCTTTTGCAGGAACATTATATGCTGGAACGTCTAGTAATGGTGTATACTATGAAACCGGTAGTGGTGCTAATGCACTATGGTCTTCGATAGATAATATAAGTTCTGGTTCTATTAATATGATGAAAAGCGATTTGACAAATAGCAACGTCATTGTTGCGGATAATTCAAATAATATTTGGCAGATTTCCTCAGGTGCATCGTCTGCTAATACTATTATAGCAAATTTGGCTACGTCAGTAAATGCATTTGCTATTGATAATTATGCGACAGCTCCAAATATATACTATGTAACAGGATCTAATTTATTTTCTTGTGGAAACAATGGTTTTATGAATTGTCAGCCTAAATTATTGGCAAATGGTTTAAGTGGTACAATGTTAAATTTATTAATCGGCTCTTCATTGAGTGCAAACTAATTGGGAAAATATGGAATTACAAAAAATTAATTTTAAACAGGCTAAGTTTTTTACTACTGTAAATGATTTGGCTAGTTTACCAAAGGTTAATCAAGAAATAGCAATTGTTGGTCGTTCTAATGCAGGAAAATCAAGTTTGTTAAATACATTAACTAATCAAAATCGTTTAGCCTTTACATCTAAAACACCTGGTAGAACTCAACATATTAATTATTTTGAGGTGACAGAAGGAGTACACTTGGTAGATTTACCTGGCTATGGATATGCTAAAGTTCCTGAGGCTATTCGTAATCATTGGGTTGGTTTATTAGGTGATTATTTGCAATTTCGCAAACAAATAATTGGTTTAGTGCTAATTATGGATGCTCGTCACCCATTAAAAGATTTAGATTTACAGATGATTGATTTTTTCTCACAAACTGAGAAGCCTTTACATATTGTTTTGTCTAAGTCTGATAAATTAAATAATCAAGAAAAGGTTTCCGTTTTAAGAGATGTAAAAAGTGCGGTTACTCAATATGGTTTCACAAATTTAAGTGTACAATTATTTTCTTCTCTCAAGCGTATTGGAATCGAGGAATTAGAAGTAAAATTAACTGAGTGGTTACAGTAATTAAAATAGCAGAACTAATAATGTTCTGCTATTTTTTACATAATATTTTGAATTTGTTCTCTAATTTGTTCGATTAATACTTTTAAATCTACTGCTTTTTGAGTTGTATCTATTGATACGGATTTAGAGCCAAATGTATTTGCTTCTCTGTGCATTTCTTGACAAATAAAATCTAGTCTTTTGCCAATTGCACCACCTTTATTAAGTAATTTATTAAACTCTGCAACATGTGCTTCTAAGCGATCAATTTCTTCGCTAATATCGATTTTTTGACAGAAAAACGCAAACTCTTGTTGTAACCGATTATCGCTTATTTCAACTTCGCCTAAAACCTCGCTTAATCGTAATTTAAGTTTTTCACGGTAATCAATTGTAACTTGAGTTAGCAAGGGTCTTGCTTGTTGAATAATTAATGAAATTTGAATTAACCGAGAATTTAACATTTCTTTAATTTTTTCTCCCTCGGTAGCCTGCGTAACTTTAAATGTTGTAATTAGTTGGCTAAATCCAGTCAAAATATCCTCTTGCATATCATCTAAACTTAGTTCATGCTGTTTAATCACACCTGGCATACTTAGAATTTGTGTGGCTGAGATTGGTGATGGTGCATTACTTAGCACATCAATTTGTTTAATTAAACTAATATATTGAGTTAGTAATGGTTGGTTTAAATGTAACTCTTGATCTAGTGATTTATTATCTTTAAAAAAACACTTAATATCTATTTTGCCTCGTGTAATTTCTTTGGTTAGTAAGTTGCGTAAAGTTGTTTCTAGTGGCTTAAATTCTTCTGCTGATTTAAATGTTATATCAAGAAATCGATGATTTACTGATTTAAGTTCAATTTGAATTAGTGCTGAATTAATTTGGATCGGCTTTGCTGCATATCCTGTCATGCTATAAATCATTGGTTTTGCTTTCATGGTTATGTTAAAATACAGTCCAATATTATAGCATAGCATTGGTTTGTCTAATTGACAGCTGTAATTACTTCAGTTTGTTTAATAACGTACTTGTCTTAGTTATGTAGATCATTATTTAAGGAATAAAGTTATGACGAATAAAGTAGTTGTATATTCGAAAGAAACGTGTCCATATTGTGTAATGGCTAAAAAACTATTAGCTCAAAAAGGTGTTACTGAAATTAGTGAAATTAGAATTGATTTAAACCCTGAGCAAAGAGATGAAATGATTGCTATAACAGGTCGGATGACTGTTCCACAAATTTTTATTGGTGAGACTCATGTAGGTGGTTTTGATGATTTATCTGCTTTGAATCGTAGTGGAAAGCTAGATGAGTTATTAGCAATTTAAATTTTAAATATGTGCTTGTTATGGATTTGTAAATTAATAATATTTATTTAAAGGATTTTAAAATGACCGAACAAAATATTCAACCAGTTTTTAGTTTAGATAAAATTTATGTAAAAGATGTTTCTTTAGAAGTGCCAAATGCACCAAAGATTTTCTTAAATCGTGAACAACCAAACATTGAGTTAAACATTAGCTTCAATACTGAACAAGTAGAAGATGGAGTGTTTCAAACAGTGATTCATGCGGTAGTAAATGCTAAAATTGGTGAACAACAAATGTTTTTAATTGAAGCGGATCAAGCTGGTATTTTTCAGTTGCGCAATATTCCTGCTGATCAAATGGAGTTAATTCAAAACATTGAATGTCCAAATATGCTATTCCCTTATTTACGTGAAACAGTTACAGATTTAACTACTCGTGCAGGTTTTTTACCTGTTATTTTGGCGCCAATTAATTTTGCATTTTTATATCAACAAAAGCAGTCTCAATTGAGTTCTGCTAATGAAACAGTTAATTAAACGTTAGTAGTTAAAATGCAAATTAATGTATTAGGAGCTGGATCTTGGGGTTCAGCTCTTGCTGTTGCAGCTAGTCATGTTGCTAATGTTACAATTTGGTCGCATAAAAGAGAGCACGTAAATTACTTGTTACAGCATCGTAATAATCCTAAATATTTGCCATCAGATATATTATTTTCAGATAATGTAACTTTTAGTGATGATTTAACACAGTGTATTAGTGCTGATTTATTAATTATAGCAACACCATTAAATGTTATTCGTGATTTGTTGCGGCAAATTAAAAAACTATCCTCAAAAATACCTGATTTGATATTAGTAAGTAAAGGATTTGAAGCTAATACTGGTTGTTTACCTCATCAAATTATTGCTGAAGAATTACCTAACTTTCTGCGTTATGGGTTATTAATAGGTCCATCATTTGCTAAAGAGGTTGCTCTAGGTTTACCAACTGCAATTACACTGGTTTCACCAAATCTTGATTTTGCAGTTGATTGGATGAATAAATTACATGGTATACCAAATTTTCGGATTTATGCACATGATGATGTAGTGGGTAGTGAAGTTGGTGCTGCGGTCAAAAATGTATTGGCAATTGCTGTTGGTATTTCAGATGGTTTAAATCTTGGTTATAATGCCAGAGCTGCTTTAATTACTCGTAGTTTGAGTGAGTTGGCTAGTCTGGTTTTAGCTTTAGGTGGACAGCGTGATACTATCTATGGGCTGACTGGTATTGGAGATTTAATACTAACTTGTACTGGTGACTTATCACGTAATCGCACTGTCGGTCAAGAGTTAGCTAAAGGTTATTCAATTGATGATATTGTTAAAAATTTAGGTCATGTTGCAGAAGGTGTTTTGACTGCTCGTGAAATTTATGTTAAATCTAAGCTGTTGAATATTGATATGCCAATAGTAGCAAGTGTATATCGAATAATTTATGAACATGCAAATATTAAGCAGGAAGTATTTAATTTAATAAATCGTCAACCTAAATCTGAGTTTGGAGATAAATAAGATATGAAAAAAGCGATAACCTTATTGTTTAGTTTATATTTTGGATTAAGCTTTGCTGATTCACTAGTGCTAAATGATTTTTTGAACAAGGCTAAAACTATAAAAGCAGATTTTAGTCAAACTATTATTAGTGGAAAAAAAACACGTACTACTAATGGTGTAATGGAGATTTCACGCCCAAATAAATTTAGGTGGGAGTATACGCAAGATCAGCAGTTGATTGTTAGCGATGCTAAACAAATTTATTTATATGATAAACCACTACAACAGGTTACAATTAAGCAACTTGGTCAATCTATTGATAAGTCTCCAGCTGCTGTTTTAGCTGGTGCAACTAATATCAATAACTTATATAATGTTACTGATTCATCTAGTGCGCAAGATGGGTTGAAATGGGTACAGATTGTACCTAGGTCTAAAAATGATAATAATGGTTTTCAGATTGTGATGATGGGTTTTGATAAACAAAATCAACTGAATAAAATGCAGTTTACGGATAGTTTTGGTAATCGGACAAGCTTAGTTTTCAGTAATGTTGAGACAGGTGTCAGCATTCCTCAGAGTGACTATCAATTTAAGGTTCCAAATGGTGTTGATGTGTTACAGCAATAGAAATAAATATTTTTGAGATTAATATGAAACATAAAGTTAAACAGATTCATTTTATTGGAATCGGTGGTGTTGGTATGTCTGGGATAGCAGAGGTTTTACATAACTTAGGCTATATAGTTACAGGTTCAGATGCTGGGCAAAGTTATAACACTGATCGGTTACAAAAGTTAGGGCTGCAGATATTTATTGGGCATAACGGTGCGAATGTTGGCAATGCTGATGTAATTGTCGCATCTACAGCGATTGATAAAACTAATCCTGAAATTATAAATGGCTTAGAACGTAATATTCCAATAGTTCCTCGCGCAAGAATGTTAGCTGAGTTAATGAGATTTAAATATGGTATAGCAATTGCTGGAACTCATGGAAAAACAACAACAACTAGTTTAGCCGCAGAAGTGTTGAAGGAGTGCCATTTAGATCCTACTTTTATTATAGGTGGAAAACTTGCTACTACAGGTTCTAACGCTAAATTAGGAGATGGTGAGTATTTGGTAGCAGAAGCAGATGAGTCTGATGCTTCATTTTTATTTTTAAGTCCAATGATTGCGGTTGTTACTAATATTGATTTAGACCATATGGATACTTATGAGCATGATGAAGAGAAGTTAAAGCAAGCATTTATTGAATTTTTGCATAAATTACCGTTTTATGGTCGTGCTATTGTTTGTGGTGAAGATAAACGTATCCAACAAATATTACCTTCAATTAATAGACCTGTAACAACATATGGATTTAATGATAAATTTGATATTTATGCTACTGACATCATAGCAAATGGTGGAACAATGTGCTTTAACGTCCATGTTAAATGGTTGAATATTATTTATCCTATTGTAGTTAATATGCCTGGGATACATAATGTTTTAAATGCTTTGTCGGTAATAGCACTAGCTCTTGAATGTGATGGACAGATAGAAGATATTGCACGAGGATTAGCTAAGTTTCATGGTGTTGGGCGTAGATGTCAACACTATCCTGAATTTAAAATATCAGATAAATCTGTTTTGTTAGTTGATGATTATGGTCATCATCCTGTAGAGCTAAAAGCAACGCTGAATGCATTACGTGGTGCATATCCAGATAAGAGAATGGTTTTAATTTTTCAACCACATCGCTATACTAGAACTAGAGATTTATTTGATGATTTTGTTTCAGTATTATCTAATGTTGATCAATTGATTATTACAGAGGTTTATGCAGCAGGAGAGAAACCTATTGCTTTGGCAGATGGAAGATCTTTAGTGCGTGCAATTCGTTTGCAGGGTAATGAAAATACAATATTTGCTGATGGTATTGAGGATGCTAAATCTAAATTAGTTCATGTATTACATGACGGAGATCTAGTTGTAACAATGGGTGCAGGAAGTATTGGTAAATTACCTCTAATGTTAATGAATAATTAAGTTTGTAGTTTTGAGAAAATTATGAGTATAAAATTTAAATATGGCAAAGTTGCTGTTTTAATGGGTGGGACAACCACAGAGCGTGAAGTTTCGTTGATGAGTGGTAAAGCTATTTTAGAGTCTTTAGTAAAGAGTGGTGTTGATGCATTTGCTTTTGATCCTTCTGTTGAATCACTACAATGTCTTAAAGATTACGGTACTGAGCGAGCTTTTGTAATTATTCATGGTAAAAATGGTGAAGATGGTAAATTACAAGGTGCTTTAGAGTATTTAGGAATACCTTATACTGGATCAGGTGTTATGGCTAGTAGCATTGGAATGGATAAACATCGTACAAAGTTAATTTGGCAAGCATTAAATATCCCTGTAGCAAAATCACAATTTGTTGAAAAAAATAATTATGATAAGAGTAATTTTAAATTAGTTGTTAATCTACCTGTTGTGGTTAAACCAGCTGATGATGGTTCAACTTTAGGGTTAAAAAAAGTATATGAAATATCTGAATTATCTGCAGCAATTGATTATGCATTTAATAAGTCTAATAAAATCTTAATAGAAGAAATGATTATAGGTAGTGAGTATACAATTACGATTATTGACGGACAAATTTATCCAGTAATTAAAATTGAAGCACCACAAGGCGAGTATGACTTTGAAAATAAATATTATAGTGATGAAACTAAGTATATTTGCCCTTATGATTTAGGTGAAATGCAATCTAGTATTGAAGAATATGCTTTAAATGGTTATAATGCAATTGGTGCAACGGGTGCGGCTCGATTAGATTTTATGATTGATCATTCTGGTGATCTATATTTCTTAGAAATTAACACATTACCAGGCATGACAGGTCATAGTTTAGTGCCCCAAGCCGCATTAGCTAAAGGAATTAATTTTGATGAGTTATGTTTGCTGATTCTTGACGGAGCTAGTCTTGGTAAATAAACTGAGTTACTTAATGTTTAATAATGCCAAAATAAACAACCGTTTATTTTATCTGAATATGACGTTGTCAGTGGTTATTTTATTGTTTTGGATTGCTTTTTGTGTAGTACACTATTTATTTATAGTTAATAAAATTATTATTAAAGGTGATTTACAGCATGTAACACCTGTGCAATTATCATATATTGCACATAACAAATTACATGGTACTTTTTTTACCTTAGACATTGAAGGTCTAAAATCTGAATTTCAGGAGCTACCTTGGATTCGTTATGTTATATTACAACGTTCATTTCCTCATACAATTATTGTTAATATTCAGGAGTATCATGCTGTTGCACGAATCGGCGATGAAGATCTATTAGCCGATGATGGACAAATATTTGATGGAGCGGATGATGATGTTAGTTTGCCAATTTTGCATGTAGATGCAGGTGGCGCAATTGATGCATACAATAAATATTTACAAGTTCAACAAGTAATGGCTAAACATGATGATAAAGTTACACAAGTATGGATTGATAATCCACGAATAACTAAATTTGCAACATCTAAAAATTTAACAGTTACAATTTGTGACCAAGATATTAAAAATAAGTTAAATTTACTTGATGTATATATAGATAAATTGTATGCAATTAATAATAATTTATCTAGTATAAACATGTGTTACAAAGACGCTGTTGCGATTAACTCTAAATAAATAAAGGCATTTCAATGAGTGGTAAATTAATTTTTAGTTTAGATGTCGGTAATTCCAAAGTGGTTTCATTAGTTGGTTCTATTGGAAAAGATAAAGTTGATATAGTTGGTATTAGTCGTTATCACTTTGTTAATAACAATAAAGATAATGATTTTACAATGATGAGTAATGGCTTAATTTGTGATATGGAACGATGTGGTATTCATATTTCTCAGGTTCTTCATGAAGCACAAATTAGTGCAGATTGTTCAATGGGATCAGTTATTACCAATATAGCAGGAAATCATGTTCGAAGCTTATATAGTAGTAGTTCTCAAGAGGTGAACAATACACCTATCAATGAAGAAGTTATTCGTTTAATGGTCGATGAGTGTCGCAAAAAAGAATTACCTCGAGGATATGAACTAATTGATTATGAAGTTCAAGAGTATACTATTGATAATGATGTAATGGCTATTAATCCGTTAGATTTAAATTGTAGTTCGTTAAGTGCAAATGTTAATCTATTTGTCTGTGGGAAAACACCACTTTTAAATCTTAAAAAAAGTATTAATAATAGTGGGTTTGATCTGTTAAAAGTAGTACCAACTCCGATTTTATCTGGTCTAGCTGTTTTAAATAAAGAAGAAAAAGAGTTAGGTTGTTGTTTATTAGATATTGGTGCTGGTACGACTAATATTGTTGTCTATGAAAAAGGTTTTGTTCGCTATTTAATGTCAATTCCAATTGGTGGAGAAGATATTACAAGAGATATTGCGAGTGTTTTGAAAATATCACGTAATTTAGCGGAAGATTTAAAATTAACTCATGGTCACTGTGGTATTAATCTTGATAAAAATAAAAGTGAAGGAATTAATATCGTAGATCACCGTGGAATAAGCGTTTTAATACAGCGTAAATTATTGAATGAAATCATTTCAGAGCGAGTAAAAGATATTTTGAGTATTATTAAGAATCAGCTTGTTAGTAGTGATTTGTATGATATAATAGACTCGGGCATGGTCATAACGGGTGGTGGGGCATTGTTTAGCAATATAAAAAATTTTGCAGAAAATTATTTTGATGTTCTGGTTCGTATTGGCTCTCCTAATTATAGTGGTGAGTTAAGTGATATTTTATGTGACCCAAGATTTAGTACTGCCGTAGGTGCGTTGTATTTTGCAAATGATTATTTGCTAGACTATAAAAATACATACAATAATGAAACTAAAGTTGATTTTAGTTTAATGTTAAACAAAGTTAAAAAATTTTTTAAAAATATGTAGGAATAAACATGAGCCATTTTTTTGTTGATGCTCTAAGCCATGAGTCGAGTGTAATTGTTGAAGAGCCAAAAATGACACATATTGGTGAAGTCATTAAGGTTGTTGGCGTTGGTGGTGGTGGGTGTAATGCTGTGGATAATATGATGCGTAGTGGAACTAAGCATGTAGAGTTTATTTGTGCAAATACTGATGCTAAAGCACTTAGTCGCAATCAGGCTCACCATCTTGTACAATTAGGTAATAGCTTAACGCGTGGGCTTGGTGCAGGTAGCGTGCCAGAAGTTGGTAAAAAAGCAGCTATGGAAGATCGGGAGAAAATTGCTGCATTACTTAAAGGTACGGATATGTTGTTCATTGCTTCTGGTATGGGTGGTGGAACAGGAACAGGTGCAGCACCTGTAATTGCTGATATTGCTCGAAGCCTTAATATTTTGACCGTTGGAGTAGTTACGCGACCATTTGATTACGAGGGTGAGAAACGTAAAAAAATTGCTAATGCTGGTATTGAAGAAATGCGTAAGTTTGTCGATTCACTAATTGTAATTCCAAATGAAAAATTAATGACGGAGTTAGATGAAGACGTATCAATGCGTGATGCTTTTGCTGCTGCAGATGAGGTTTTATTAGGTGCAGTTGGTGGAATTACTGAAGTAATCAAAACTCCTGGTCTGATTAGTTTAGATTTTGCTGATGTCAAGACTGTTATGTCTGGTCGTGGATTAGCAATGATGGGCTCTGGATCAGCTAAAGGTCAAAATCGTGCAGAAGAAGCTACAGAACGAGCTATTTACAGTCCATTATTAGATGATGTATCATTAGATGGTGCGCGTGGCGTATTGGTAAATATTTCATCTGCTCCTGGGTCTTTGAAGACTAGAGAATATAACGAAATTATGCGTTTAATCCAATGTCATTGTCATCCAGACGTTGATTTTAAATGTGGTATGGCTGAAATTGAGGATATGGATGAAGAAGAAATTCGTGTAACCGTTATTGCTACTGGATTAAATGATGCTCCTAAAATTAAGGAAAATAATAACTTAGTAATTGATTCAAATGATACTAATATTGAATCATTTAGTCAATCTATAGATACACCGCAACATTCTACAGATCCATTTGCTAACTTTAATAAAGATGTATTTTCAAAACCTGCTTTTTTCCGTAAAAATCGCTCATGATTTATCAAAGGACGATAAAAACGCCAATTAGTGCTATTGGCGTTGGCTTACATTCTGGTTGTCGAGTATCCTTAACAATGCTACCGGCAGAGGTAGATCAGGGTATAGTATTTATTCGCACTGATTTACCTGGACAACCAAAAATAAAAGCTCATCCTTTTTTAGTGAATGATTTACGTCTTTCTTCAACATTGGTTGATGAGAATAATGTGCGAATTGGGACTATTGAGCATTTAATGTCTGCGTTTGCATGTTTTGGAATTGATAATATTATAGTAGAATTATCGGCTCAAGAAACGCCAATTATGGATGGATCATCTAACTCTTTTTTATATTTATTAGAGCAGGCTGAGATTGTTGATCAGAGGGCAAAGAAAAAATATATTAAAATTAAACAAGAAATTGAAATTCGAGATGATAAAGATAATAAGTGGGTAAAATTTACGCCTTTTGATGGATATAAAGTAAAAATTATTACTGATTTTGGTGGTCATCCAGTTTTCAAAAAAGAATATAGCACTTTTGAAGCAGACTTTTCTAAGCATTCTTATGTTGATGAAATTAGTCGTGCACGCACATTTGGTTTTATGTATGAAGTTGAGTACATGCGTAAAAATGGTTTAGCATTGGGTGGTAATTTAAATAATGCAATTGTTTTAGACGAAGACTCTGTTCTTAATGAGGGCGGGCTAAGATTTGCAGATGAATTTGTCCGCCATAAAATATTAGATGCAATTGGTGACTTATATATTATAGGTTATCAGATAATTGGTGCTTTTGAAGGGTATCGTTCAGGTCATGCTATTAATAATCAATTGCTTAGAAAGCTATTAAATAATCCTGATACGTGGGAATACATTACATTCAATGATATAGATGAAGTTCCTAAGAGCTTTCACTATATAAAATAAGCTTGAAGATGTCTGTAATGACATCTTTTTTTGTTAATGTTGTTTATTGAGAAAATTATGAGTACATGTTTTTTTTGTAGTAATCTAGGTGGTGAAGTTTTATATCGTAATAACTTATTTAGAATTATAGCGATTGATGAACCAAACTATCCTGGTTATTTGCGAATAGTTCTTAATGAACATACTAAAGAGTTAAGTGACTTAACTGACCAAGATAATATAAGTATTTATTTAGCAGTAATTAAATGTGAAAAAATTATTCGCAAGTTATTTTCTCCAGAAAAAATTAACTTAGCTAGTTTTGGAAATATGACCCCACATGTTCACTGGCATATTATTCCTCGTTTTATTGGCGATTTGCATTTTCCAAATCCAACATGGGGAGAAGTTACTAATCCTCAGTATATTCCAAGTAAGGTTGTGATTGAGGCACATCAAACAATGTTGAATCAATTTAACCAGTTATTTTTAGCATTGGCATAATTATGCAGGATTTTGTTCATTTAAGAGTACATAGTGAGTTTTCTGTAACAGATGGTATTTTACGCATTAAAAACTTAATTAAACACACCTTAGCTAATAATATGTTAGCAGTAGCATTAACTGATCGTCATAATTTATTTGGTTTAGTTAAATTTTATAAAAGTTGTCGAGATAAAGGTATTAAACCAATAATCGGTTCTGAGGTTAATGTTGAAGGTTCAGGATATAATTATCAGATAATTCTTCTAGCTAAAAATATTAATGGTTACCGTCAAATATGTGATTGGATTACTAAATCATATGTTGAGAATAAAATTGTAGATATACCGTACATTAAAGAAGAGTGGTTATTATCTAGTAATAATTCTAATGTAGTTGTTTTATCTGGTGGAATTTATGGTGATATTGCGTATTTAGTTAAGCAGAAACAATTAGCTCAAGCCTTGAATAAAGTTAAGTTGTGGCAACAGTCTTTTGGTAGTGATTATTTTCTAGAGTTGCAGCGTATTAAACATGAAAATAGTCAAGATTTAATTATGGCATCATTAGAAATTGCTAGCAAATTACAAGTTCCAGTTGTAGCAACTCATCCAGTACAATTTGCAAATCCTGATGACTATATTGCACATGAGGTACGGGTTTGTGTAGCTGACGGCGAAATGTTAGATGATGGAAATCGCAAAACAAAATATAGCTCTGATCAATATTTTAAAAATACACAGGAAATGATTGAGTTATTTTCAGATATTCCAATTGCTTTACATAATACTATTGAAGTAGCTAAAAAATGTAATTTAGAAATTACTCTTGGGCAATATTTTTTACCTGATTATGCAACTCCAGATGGACAACCTCTTGAAGAGTATCTTTCAATATTATCTCATAGCGGTTTAGATCAGCGAATGCTAGAACTGTTTCCAAATGAAGAAACTAGGTTATTACAAGAACCTATTTATCGTCCTAGACTAGAGCGTGAAATTGAAACTATTATTGAAATGGGATTTCCTGGTTATTTTTTAATTGTCGCCGATTTTATTATGTGGGCAAAACAAAATAATGTTCCTGTTGGACCTGGACGTGGTTCTGGTGCTGGTTCATTAGTGGCTTTTTCTTTAGGTATTACTGATATTGACCCATTGCGCTATAGTTTATTATTTGAAAGATTCTTAAATCCTGAGCGAGTTTCTATGCCTGATTTTGATATAGATTTTTGCCAAGAGAAGCGCGAGTTAGTAATTCGTTATGTACAAGATAAATACGGTGCAGATGCCGTATCTCAAATTGCAACTTTTGGCACTATGTCATCTAAAGCAGTAATTAAAGATGTAGGGCGTGTACTTGGCTTACCTTATGGATTATGTGATTCTATTTCTAAGCTAATTGAAAATACACCAGCGAAAAGTTATGGATTAGTTGATGCACTAGAGCAGTTTCCTGATTTGAAGCATAGAATTGATAATGCAGATGATGATGTTAAACGTCTTTGGGAAATGTCATTAAGTTTAGAGGATTTGACCCGTAATATAGGTAAACATGCTGCAGGTGTTTTGATTGCACCAAGTAAATTATCGGATTTTTGCCCGTTATATTTAGCAGATGGAATGCAAACTTCACAATTAGATAAAGATGATGTTGAGGCAATTGGATTAGTTAAATTTGACTTTTTGGGGTTAAGAAATTTAACTATTATCCAAGAGGCTCTTGAGAATATTGATAAATTACATGGAATAAAATTAAAATTATCAAATTCTGAGTTTGATGATCCAGAGGTTTATAAATTATTACAAGCTGGAAATACTACAGCAGTATTCCAGCTAGAGTCTCAAGGTATGAAACGATTATTGGTCAAATTAGAACCAAATCGTTTTGAAGATATTATTGCCGTTTTGGCATTGTATCGTCCTGGTCCACTAGGTTCTGGAATGGTGGATGATTTTGTTAAGCGTAAAAAGGGTGAGCAAGAGATAGACTACTTCCATCCTGACTTACAGGAATCTTTAGATCCAACCCATGGTGTGATTGTTTATCAAGAACAAGTAATGCAAATTTCGCAAATTATTGGTGGATATACATTAGGTGGTGCAGACCTATTGCGCCGAGCAATGGGGAAAAAGAAAAAAGAAGAGATGGATAAGCATCGTGCAATTTTTACTGAAGGAGCTTTGAAAAAAGGTTATGATGTAAAATTAGCCGAAAAATTATTTGATTTAATGGCAATGTTTGCTGAGTATGGATTTAATAAATCACATACTGCAGCATATGCAGTTGTTTCATATCACACAGCATTGTTAAAAGCTTATTATCCAGCATGTTTTATGGCAGCAACTTTATCTTCAGAGTTAGATAAGACAGATAAACTATATGAGTTTTATCAAGATTGTGTAGATAACGACTTAGTAATTTTACCTCCAGATATTAATGAGTCGTTCTATCGATTTACACCTGTTGAGCATTTAGTCGATGGTAAGTTAACTTATGCTATTCGTTATGCATTAGGTGCCCTTAAAGGACTAGGGCAAAATGTTGTGGATGCTATTGTTGCTGAAAGAAATGAAAATGGTAAATTTATTGATTTAATTGATTTTTGTCGTAGAGTGGATAAAAAAGTAATTAATAAAAGAACATTAGAAAACTTGTTAAAAGCAGGTTGTTTTGATCAAATTGATCAAAATCGTGCATTTCTTTTACATAATATTGCTCATATTATGGAACATGTTGAGCAAGAGCGAGCTAATGAAAATCAAGGATCTTTATTTGATGCATTTGGAACTGAAGATAATTTAATTACTAATGATGTTGCTCTAAAAGATTGTGAAGAATTTAGTTTGAAAGAGAAACTAACTCTTGAAAAACAATCAATTGGCTATTATTTAACCGCTAGTTTATTTGATGAGTATCATGATATCACAGGTAAATTAGAAATAATTCCATTGAGTAAGTTTAATTTAGAAGATGAATATATTCAAGAAATACTAAATTCACGTTATGCAAAATATAAGCCTAAGGTTTTGATTGCTGGAATTGTTAATTACATAGGTTCTCGACCAACGAGAAAGGGTGGTAAAATTGCATTCATTCGTATTGAAGATGCAAGTGGTGATCTTGAGTTTGTAGTCTTTAATGATGATTATGAGCAGTATAAAAACTTATTGGCAGTTGATGAGTTAGTTTTTGTTGAGGGAGAGGTTATTTTTGATAGCTTTCGCAATGAAATTAAGGTTAATGCAAGTAAAATTATGAGTTTAGATCAAGTTTTAGAGGATAAAGTAATTTCATTGGAGCTTGATTTTTCAGCACAAGATGACTGGCAACAATTAAGGTCGTTATTAATACCTTATGATGGTGGGCAAGCTTCAATAAAAATAAATTATTCTAATCAAATAGCTAGATGTATTTTACAACTAGGTAGTGGTCAGATTAAGCTAAGTTATCAGGTTATAGAACATCTAAATAGTATTATTGGAAAAACTCGCTGGAGAATAAAGCTAGATAAGGTATAATAGTATACTTTAGATTTTATTCACCTATACTTGAAGAGTTTATTAAATCATGAAAAAAAATATAAATATAGTTATATTAGCAGCTGGTCAGGGTAAACGTATGAATTCTGCGTTGCCAAAAGTACTACATCCTATTAGTTGCAAACCAATGTTAGAACATGTTATTAATGCAGCCAAAGAGTTAAATCCAAGTAAATTAGTTGTTGTTTATGGACATGGCGGTGATCAGGTTCAAAAAGTTATTACACAAAAATTTGCTGATGATAATATTTTTTGGGCACATCAAGACCAACAATTGGGTACTGGTCATGCACTAAAATGCGCAGTTCCAAGTCTAGATCAAGATGGTGTTACGTTAGTGTTATATGGTGATGTGCCATTGATCAGTTCAGCTACACTCACTAAAATGTTAGATAAATATGATGATAATTTAGTAATGTTAACTGATGTAATAGATAATCCATTTGGTTACGGACGAATTGTTAGGAATGAAAGTGGTAATATTATTAGCATTGTTGAAGAGAAAGATACTACCAGCGAACAAAAGTTAATCCGTGAGATTAATACTGGATTTTATGTTCTACCTAATCATAAATTATCTGGCTGGCTAAATAAATTATCAAATAACAATAGTCAAGGTGAATATTATTTAACTGATGTAGTTGCTTTAGCTCATAAAGATAAGGTTGGTATTAATTATGTTGTTACACCACATTCATATGAAGCAATGGGGGTGAATAATAAATTACAACTTGAGCAGTTAGAGCGAATTTATCAAATTAATCAAGCTAATAAGCTATTAGAAGAAGGTATTACCTTACTTGATAAATCAAGGATCGATTTACGTGGTAAATTAACGGCAGGTAAAGATTGTTTAATTGATGTTAATTGTGTGTTTGAGGGTACAGTGACTCTTGGTGATAATGTAACAATTGGTGCAGGTTGTTTAATTAGAAATGCTCAGATTGCTAATGGTGTTACAATTAAGCCATACTCAATTATCGAAGATGCTCAGATTGATAGCGGTGCACAAGTCGGACCTTATGCTCGTTTGCGTCCTGGTGCAAAACTAGCTGAAAACAGTCATGTTGGTAATTTCGTAGAAATTAAAAATAGTCAAATCGGAATTGGTTCTAAAGTCAATCATTTAACCTATATTGGCGATAGCTCAATTGGTAAAAAAGTTAATGTTGGTGCTGGTAGTGTGACTTGTAACTATGACGGTAAAAATAAATTTAAAACAGTAATTGAGGATGATGTCTTTATCGGTTCTGGTACAATGATGGTTGCGCCAGTAACAATTGGTCAAGGAGCATTAATCGCAGCTGGTTCTGTAATTACCAAAGATGCCCAAGCAAATGAGTTGACGGTTGCACGTGCAAAACAAATGACAATTGTTGGCTGGAAAGCTAAAAATAAAAAATAGGAACATTCGATGAAGCTAAAAAATATTGCGAGTTTGATTCTTCTAGCATCAACTGTAGTTGGATGTGGATTGCTTGGTCCAAGTTATACCAAACCAAATTCAGATGACCCAAAAGGATATTATAATCGAGATAGTTTATCTACGACAGAAAGTGTTAATTTACCTATGCTAGCATGGTGGAAAAAATTTAATGATCCACAACTAGATTCATTGATTGAAAGCGCATTAAAAAATAATAATAATATTCAAGCTGCTATTGGAAATGTTACAGCTGCGCAAGGTCAGTTGAGGCAAGTTCAATTTGCTTGGATTCCTACAGCGAGTGCTTCAGGTGGTTATAATTCTAAGGCAATTTATGGTCAAGGTTATTATTTTGATGCGGCTCCAGCATATAGTTTAAATATTTTCCAACAAATTAAGGCTCAGCAATACGCTAAAGCTAATTACGAAGCTGTAAGAGCGGCTAAAGATACAGTTCGTTTAAGTGTTATTAGTGCGACTGTAACAGGATACTTTAGTTTATTAGGTCAAGATTATCAGTTACAACTTCAAAAACAATTGGTTCAAGATTTGAGCGACTTATTGAAGTTTGCAAAAGTGCAATATGCTGATGGTTACATCTCATTATACCAAGTTCAAAGTTATGAGCAACAATATGAGAGTGCCAAAGCTCAATTACCAATTATAGAAAATAATATTGTTGCTTCGCAAAATGCGTTGCGTGTATTGCTAAATCAAAATCCAGGCAGTATTCAGCGTGGGTTGAAGTTCACACAATTGAATAGCTATGGAGTTATTCCTAATAATTTACCATCACAAGTTTTACGAAACCGACCAGATGTGCGTCAGGCTGAACAACAATTAATTGCTGCTAATGCAAATATAGGTGTTGCGACTTCAATGTTCTTTCCAACTATTAGCTTAACTGGTGCAGGTGGTTCTGCGGCAGGTGCATTGGGTAGTTTATTTAGTGCTGGAACTGATTATTGGGTTGAGGCTGCATCAGTTAGTATGCCGATTTTAAATTTTGGTATTTATGGACAGATTCAACAGGCTAAAGGTCAATATTATGCTGCATACTATAATTATTTACAAACAGTGAGAACAGCATTTGCCTCTGTTGATAATGATTTATCAGCGCATCAGCAGTTTACAGATAGCTTAAATATCCAAACTCAAGCATATCATTCAACACAAACGGCTTATAGTTTAGCTGAGTCTAGTTTTACAGAAGGTTTATATAGTAAGCCTACTTTATTGCAAAATGCTGTAACTATGGATCAAGCTGCGTTGGTTGTTCAACAAAGTAAATTGCAACAACTAGGTAGTATCGTGCAACTATATCAAGATTTAGGTGGTGGTTATGGTTATCAAAATTTTGAAAGTAGAAATAAATTTGGTGATGGTCACGATTGGGATTAATAAGGAATAAATTATGCAAAATAGATTGAAAAATAAAACTATTTTAATTACAGGTACTAAGATGCGGTTCATGCAATAAGTCAAAGTTTGCGTGAAGAAATGGTAGAATACGGTGTTAAGGTAAGTGAAATTTTACCTGGCGCTGTCAATACTGAGTTTAGTAAAGTGCGTTTTCATGGCAATGAAGAGCGTGCAAATAGTGTTTATGATGGTTTTGAACCATTATCAGCGGAAGATATTGCCGAATTAATTGTATATAATGCAAATCTTCCGTATCATGTAAATTTAGCTGAATGTTTAATTCTAGCTGGCGCGCAGTCTCGTGCTACTAAAATTCATCGTAAAATGTAAATTGGCTAAAAAATAATATAATAACTGACACTAACAGGCAGTTTTCTATACTGCCTGTTTTTGTGTTTATACAAGTGAGTAAATATGACTCTGTTAGAGTGTCTTTCTGCAGTAGTTGTGATTACTTTTTCACCGATGTTTCGGTGCAACGCTCAGAAAGGAAATTAAATGAGTATTAGTTTTAATGATTTTAACCTTAGTGCAGAAATGATTGCTGCATTAGCTGAAAAAGGTTTTACACAACCAAGTCCAATTCAAGCTTTGGTAATTCCAGAGTTTTTAGCTGAAAAAGCAAATATTATTGGTCAAGCTCAAACTGGTACAGGTAAAACAGCTGCGTTTGCAATTCCTATTATTGAAAGTATCAAAAAAGATGGTTCAATTAAAGCAATTGTATTAACTCCAACTCGTGAGTTAGCGGTTCAAGTTTGTGAAGAAATGTATTCACTAATCGGTAAGCGTGATTTACGTGTGTCTGCAGTTTATGGTGGAGCATCAATCGAGAATCAAGTTCGCAATATTAAGCGTGGTAGCGATATTATTGTTGGTACACCTGGTCGTATTATGGACTTAATGGAACGAGGTGTTATTAATTTACGTAATCTAGAATTCTTTGTACTTGACGAAGCTGATGAAATGTTAAACATGGGCTTTGTTGAGGATATTGAGCAAATTTTGCAAACGACAAATGAAGGTAAGAATATGCTGTTTTTCTCAGCAACAATGCCTAGTTCAATTTTGCAAATTGCTAAAAAATATATGGGCAAATTCAAAACACTTAAAGTAGAAAATAAAGAGTTAACTACTCGTTTAACTGAACAAATTTACTTTGAAGTTCGTGAAGGTGATAAATTTGAAGCTTTGTGTCGTGTTTTAGATTTTGAACAAGATTTCTTTGGTATTATATTCTGCCGTACTAAGGTAGAGGTTGATGAAGTTACCAAACATCTAAAAAACCGTAGTTATGCAGTTGACTCATTACATGGTGATATTACACAATCACAACGTACTAAAACATTGGCTGAATTTAAAGAAAAAATTGTTAATATTCTAGTTGCAACAGATGTTGCTGCTCGTGGTATTGATGTAAATGATTTAACTCACGTAATTAACTACTCAATTCCTCAAGAAGCTGAATCTTATGTTCATAGAATTGGTCGTACTGGTCGTGCAGGTAAAAAAGGTATTGCAATTACATTTGTAACACCTCGTGAAATGTCTCGCTTAGGAATGATTAAAAAAGTTGCTAAAGCTGATATTAAAAAACAAGAAGTTCCACAAATTAAAGATATTATCAAAGCAAAAGAAGAATATCTACAGGCTTGTTTAAGTGAAATTATCGCTGAAGTTGATTATACTAATTACTTAACATTAGCGCAAAGTATTTTAGCAACAAATAATCCAGAAGTAGCATTAGCTGCCTTGTTACGTCATCAATATCAAGATGAATTTATTGCTGAAAGCTATGCTAAAATTGAACAAGGACGTACTCCTGTATCTGGTGATAATGTTAAATTATTCATTGGATTGGGTAAAAAAGATGGAATGAATCCACGTGCATTATTAGATGTATTACATCAAAGTTGTAAAACACCAGGTAGAAAAGTTCGTGATATTCGCATTTTAGAGAAGTTCTCATTTGTAACAGTTCCATTGGATGAAGCTGAGATTATTATGCGTAAAATGAATCATAAAAATAAAAAAATGGTTGAAGTTGCAAAAAGCTAATTTGTTCTTGAATTAATGTTAAATAAGCAGTGGATTATCCGCTGCTTATTATTATTTATACAGTGGATAATATGGTAAAATACAGGTTATATATACATATAAATTTATTGGCTGATAGGCTATAAAAATAAAATTCTATTGTTAAAATAATAATGTTAGCTATATATGAATTAGTTATAAAAAGGTTTATGAATGAGTAAAGAACAACCAACGATTATTAATAAATTTGCTAGTGAAGTAGTGAATATTAATATCGAAGAGGAAATGAAACAATCATATATTGAATATGCAATGAGTGTGATTGTAGGACGTGCCTTACCTGATGTTCGTGATGGTTTAAAACCTGTACATCGTCGTGTGTTATATGCAATGCACGAACTTTCAAATGATTGGAACAAACCATATAAAAAATCGGCACGTATTGTCGGTGATGTAATTGGTAAATATCATCCGCATGGTGATACTGCGGTATATGATA
>DYTA01000070.1 GCA_020726205.1 Nitrosospira multiformis | reverse complement strand
TCTAATAACTCTTCAAAATAAGCTAACGTTTTTTTTGCATCTTCTTCATCTAGTTTACTTAATGCATACCCTACATGCACAATAACATAATCACCTTCTTTAACTTCTTCTTGTAGTAAAGCTAAAGATACTTCTTTTTCTACACCTGAGAGAGAGGTTAATGCAATTTGATTATCAAGGATTTTAATAATTTGGGTGGGTACTGCTAAACACATGTTTTTTGTTCTTTCATAAGAAATTTTGCACCATACCACGCTTGACCAAGACTGATTGATTCATCATTCATTGGCATTTGATAAGGTACTAATAGGTCAATGCCTAAATTTTTAAAATTTTTACTTAAATTTGGTAGTAAATGTTGACATTGCCACCCACCACCAGAGATAGCTACTTGGCTAATTTGATGGGTAGAACAATGAAATAATAGCCATTTTTCAACTAATGCTAGCATGTTACCATAAAATACATTGACGGCTTGTTTAATATTTTTATCAATAATTCCAATTTGGTAAATATGTTTAAATAAAGTATTAAAGTCAGGCTTACCATCTTTATTAATTCTGATATATTCGTAAGCAATTTCATGTGCTGTAACCATACCCTCTAGTACCATTGGTGCTTGAGCTTCGTATTCTGCATGAGTTACAATATTTAATAAACCTGCAACTGCTGAAAATCTGCGTCCAAATGCGGTTGAAGTTGGATAATATTTACGATTAATTAATTCAATTAATTGAGTACTTTGCGGTTGAGCGTTAATGTGCTCTGGAATTGGCAAATTATTTTCAACGCATAAAGCTAATGCTAGTCGCCAAGGTTCACGTTCAGCAAGGTCGCCACCAGGGATTGTGATTGGCATAAGTTGTGAAATAGTATTGAATGTCAATTCATCTTGATTGAAAAGAATTAGTTCACCACCACATGATTCACCATTTAAGCCATAACCGTAACCATCTAAAATACAGCCTAACACTTGTGGTTCTAATCTTCTACCATAGCTTTCAGCATTAGCTAATGCTGATGCCATATGTGCACAATGATGTTGTAACTGAATATAACGAGTATCCATACTTTGTGCATACTGTGTAACATAAAAGTCAGGATGTAAATCGCAGACAACTAATTCTGGCTGAAAATTAAAAACTTTTTGTAAGTGATTTAACACTTGTTTAAAATATTTTACAGTATAAGGCGACTCCATATCGCCAAGATATTGTGATGTAAAAGCTTTATTGTCACGAGTAAAGGTGATTGTATTTTTTAATTGTGCACCTAGTCCTAAGACTTGAGGCATTTTATATGGGAAATAGTATGGTTTTGGTGCATAACCTCGAGACCGACGAACCAATATATCATGTTTTCCCAACGATAATAAAACCGAGTCATCATTTTTCATAATTATTTCTCGGTCATGACTTATTATTTTGTCAGCAATACTTGTTAATTGCGTCTTAGCCTCTTCATCATCACTAATAATTGTCCCACCAGAGAAATTAGCACTAGTTACAACTAAACTAATTGAATGAAGCTGTTTTAACCAATCATTTCCTTGTGGTTTACCAAGTAGGTAATAAAATAAGATTAAAAATAATGGACTACTTGGCAACATTATGCCTAGAGTTGACAGATTAGGAGCTACATTGTATGCTACTTTAGCATCATGACGTTTTTTTAATAAAAGAATCGGAGCAGCTGCTGATTCTAATAATCCTGCCTCATGCTCTGAAACAGGGGAGTAAAAATGTCTAATTGAGTCAGTGTTTAAACACATAATTGCAAATGGTTTTGATTTGCGTTTTTTACGAATGCGTAGTTTTTCAACCGCATCATGATTATTTGCGTCGGCAACTAATACATAACCACCAATTCCCTTGATTGCAACGACCATTCCTTGTTTAATCCAATTAGCAACTTGTTCTAAATTACCATTGAGCTGTGGTCCACATTTAGGACAGGCTGTAGCTTGAGCATGATAACGGCGGTTGTCTGGATTAGTGTATTCATTTTGACAACTTGCACACAGAGGATAATTTGCTAATGCAGTATGCTGTCTATCATATGGTAATTTTGCAATTACACTATAACGGGGACCACAATTAGTGCAGTTAGTAAATGGATAAAGATAGTACTTACTGTTTGGATCAAATATTTCTTGAGTACAGTCTTGGCAAATGTAGTTATCTGGTGGCATAATCGTATCATTTACTTCACCAGCTATACTAGATTCAATTGTGAATTTAGTTAATGGCTGTGGTAATGATATGACAGTTGCTTCGATTGAGTCCAAACTTGCTAAATGTGGTAGTTTAGCTTCGAGTAATTGTAAAAATGGTTGGTAATCAGTAGCATCAATTACTACTTCAACTCCTTGAGAAGTATTTTTTACCCATCCATTTAATTTTAATTCACGAGCAACTAAATGCACCGTTGGTCTAAATCCAACACCTTGGACTAGACCGTTGATAAGCAATCTGGTTGCGTTACATTGATTTGTCATAGTTTAATATTAACACAGAAAAGCTTTAGCAGCATGTAACCAATTAATCCACTCTTCAAAACTTTCCCCTGTGGTTGATGATAGTTTAATGATTTTAGCTTTAGGGTTGATTTTTCGGATATTAGCTACACATGCATCTAAATCAAATTTTAAATATGGTAATAGATCTGTTTTAGTTATCAAAACTAAATCTGCTCCAAAAAACATATCTGGATATTTTAAAGGTTTATCTTCACCTTCTGTGATTGAAATTAAAACTACTTTTGCATGCTCACCTAGATCAAATAATGCTGGACAGATTAAATTTCCTACATTTTCAATAAACACATAAGAGTCATCTTTAATTGACAAGTGTTCTAATGCATGACCAACCATATGACCATCTAAATGACAAGCTTTGCCTGTTTGGATTTGATATGCCTCAGCACCTGCATTTCGAATGCGATTAGCATCTAATTCAGTGTGTTGATCACCTTCTACAACATAAAGTGAATGTTTTTCACTCATTCTTTTAATTGTTTCTTCAAGCAACGTTGTTTTACCTGATCCTGGGCTTGATACAAAATTTAAAGCTAGAGCATGTTTTTCACTAAAAAATTGACGATTTTGATTGGCAAATTTATTATTTTCAGCCAATATTTCTTTTTCTAAATTAACTACATCGCCATGTTGGTGATGGTGATCATGGTGGTGATCATCGTGACTATGGTTGTGATTATGATCGTGTTCGTGGTGATTATCTCCACCGCATCCGCAAGTTACGCACATTTTATGTTACTCCAAAATTTATTCGATTCTATTTTAAGAATGAGCTATTGTTTACTAATTAGATTAAATGATTTAACTAATAGTTCTCTACCTTGTTTGATTTCATAATTGCCAAAACTATTACAATGAGGGCATTGATCGTAAAGATTAACTAATTCAAAATCTTTAGTACAGTTTTTACAGTTTGCTATGCCTAATGGCTCCACAACATTTAATTTAATGTGTTTACAATTTAGTTTTTCTGCGACAACAGGAAACCAAAAAAGTAATGAGTTTAAATCAACTCCAGCTAGTTTGCCTATTTCTAAATTAATTTGCTCCACATTTTCAAGATTATTATTGTTTGCTCGTGAAACTTGATGAATTATACCTTCACAAAGTGAGAACTCATGCACTTGATATCTTTCTTAAGTAGTTTGTATTTAATCGCAAATTATATCATAAATCAACTTAATGCCAGTAATGACTTATTTTATTCTAATCAACTCTATAATATTATATTATGCAAAACGTTGGCTTAATTGGTTAAGTCCTAACTCCTCTAAGAGTTTTTGTAATTGCTCTTTTGCTTTAAGGTTTGGTGTGCTAGTTTTTTTAGCGATAATTAATTCATTTTTCATCGAGTGTTCCCAACCGACTAACTCAGTAGCTGTGACGCTATAACCATGAGATTCTAAACGTAAACACCGCAATACATTTGTGATATGACTGCCAAATTCACGAGCATGAATTGGATGATTCCACATGGCTACTAATGTTGGATTTGCAACATTTTTATTGCGGTTGTGTTTTAAAATAGTTGCGACTTCTGCTTGACAACACGGTACTAATACAATATATTGAGCCTGTTTTTGTAGTGCGAAATCAATTGCATCATCGGTTGCGGTATTACAAGCATGCAATGCGGTAACGATATCGATATTTGATGGTAATAGCTGAGATGATGTTGAATCAGCCACACTTAAGTTAATAAATGACATATTATTAAAATTTAGTTTATTTGCTAACTCTTGGGAACGTGTTACTAATTCATTTCTGGTTTCAATACCGTAGATATGAGAGTTATTTTGATTTGTTTTAAAAAATAAATCATATAGAATAAAACCAAGGTATGATTTTCCCGCACCATGGTCGACTAAATTAACCGCACGTTCTTTGCTAATTTCATTTAATAATGGCTCAATAAATTGGTATAAATGATAAACCTGTTTTAATTTACGGCGACTATCTTGATTCAATTTACCATCTCTGGTAAGGATGTGTAGTTCTTTGAGAAGTTCAATTGATTGACCTTCTCTAATCTCATGCTTTTGATTATTGTCAGTTGTTTTGGTTGTAGGTGATTTACGTGCCATATATTATTCCTTTTATCTGAGATTGAGCGATATATAATAACATAACAGCTATTTTTCGAGTAGGAATAGAAATAGTGGTACAATTTAGGTCTAATTTTATAATATATAGTTTTTAAAAGTGAATATAGCTAATCGTGATCAAATCTAAATCTAACTGTATAAAATATTCGTTATTTTTACCTTTATTAATGACATTGTGGATTTCACCAAGTTTTGCAGTAACACAAAATAATGTAAATGAATCAGGTGTAACTAATCAAAAATTAAGCGAATCGCAAATTCTAGCCAATTATAGTGGAGTTATCGGTACTACTCCATCAGGACATACCGTATCGGCAGCAGGTGTTGCTCTTGAACAATGGCCAAATGCTACCCAGTCATATTTATTTTTCACTCAAAATTTAGCTAATGATATTTACTATGAAGTTCGGGCATATGGACGGTATAATGATAAATCAATGAATCCTGTCTTTAGCAGTGTGCCAGTCTCTAATATTAATAATCCAGTAGGTTACGGCTTTACAGGTATTTTGGGGTATAATTTTCATCCTTCTGAATTTATGGATATTACACCATACGTACGTTTAAACTATTTGGATAATATGAATGTTGTTTATGAAGATACCAATGGTAACTTTATTAACTCTAAAGGCTGGACAGCTATGCTTGGAACCAAATTTGCCTTTAAAGTAGTTAAAGGATTTACGCCATTCTTTAATTACTACGGAGGTTATCAACAAGTAAATTTAACAGGAAATTTAACTGAGGGTACTCGACCAAATCAAGTTTTAACTGGACAGGTTGAGCAATTTATTTCAATTTTTGAATTGGGTGCTGCATTAAAGGCATCTAATTCAATTAGTATTATTCCATATTTTGATTATGTAACTTCGGCAAATAATCCTAACGCCTCTGCCGCAGCACCATATGCACAAGGTGGATTTAATATTTCGTCATTAACTTCAACTTTCCAGTTGGTTGGAGTAAAACTTAGTATGTCATGGTAAAAAATAAAGCATAACTAATTTGTTATGCTTTATTTAATGAATGTTAATCCCTATTCTTCTTTAGCAATTTCACGAATCATTTGTAATTCATCAATTACTTCATCAACATTATCATTTTGTGTCATAGTAGCTTTAACGATTTTTTTAAACATTGATGGAGTTAAACCATAAGTTTCTTTGACGAATGTTTCAATTTCTTTACTATCACGTTTTAATTGTTCCATAGAGTGCAAATTTACGGTATATTCATTGATAGACTTGCGAATTTTTTTCAGAACTTCTTTATCATTGTAAACGGCACGTAATATTTCGATTGGTTTCATTTAATTTCCTATTATTAAATTGTGTAACTAAGGTTTTAGAGCCAAGAATTGTAGCTGTTGTTTTGGTTTTCGTCAATAAAAATTAAGGGGCTAGACAATCAAAGCACATTTAAAGGTGTGGTAATATATTGTCAT
>DYTA01000069.1 GCA_020726205.1 Nitrosospira multiformis | reverse complement strand
GTAACATACCCTCTGGTGCTCCGGCAGAGTTAGGTGCTTTTTTATCCTTGAATATTATGATGCTAAATGACTCGCAAATTTCTCAAGCACCAATAGATTTTATCGAAAAAGAGTTTTGTAATGCAGAATGGGCTATTAAACTACAAGCAGAGCATTTATCATTGCAATTTGATGAAATGATTGATACTTACTTAAAAGAAAGAAAAAATGACGTTATTCAAGTCTTAGAAAGAATCTTTAAAAATTTAGAAGGTAATAATTTTGACTGGAATAATCAAGGTAAATTAGAAAAAGGTATTTTAGTTACTCGAGATTTATCTCCTGCAGATTTAGTTCAATTTAAAGATTCAAATTTTGCTGGTTTTATTACTGATTTTGGCAGTTTAACATCTCATACCGCTATTGTTGGTCGTAATCTGGATATTCCAGCTGTCGTAGGTGTTACTAATGCTAGGCAAATTATTCGTGATGACGAAATTATTATAGATGGATTACAGGGTGTTATAATCGTTAACCCAGATAAGTTAGTATTAAATGAATATAAAAAACGAAAGAAAGAATGGCAAGAGTCTAGACAAAAACTAAGATCTATTCGTAAAAATGTAACTATTAGTCAAGATGGTATTAGTGTTGAATTACTTGCTAATATTGAGGTTCCTGAAGATGTTGATGATGTAAAATATAATAATGCAGATGGTGTTGGTCTATTTAGAAGTGAGTTTTTATTTCTGAGTAAAGATAATCATATTGCTAGTGAAGAAGAACAATTTCAAGCCTACTTACAGGTAATTAAAGCTATGAAAAAGCTCCCTGTCACTATTCGTACTGCCGATTTGGGTGCTGATAAAAATCCACAATGGAATGCAACTCATGGTGCAGCTGATAATCCAGCTCTAGGGTTAACTGGAATTCGTTTATCATTAGCAGAGCAAGGTTTTTTTCGTTTACAATTACGTGCCATCTTGCGTGCTTCATATTTTGGTAAAGTGCAAATTATGTTTCCAATGATTTCTTCATCTTGGGAACTAAAACAAGCTATTCATCAATTAGATTTAGTAAAAGAAGAATTAAGAGAAGAACATATCGCTTTTGATGAGAATATTAAAATAGGGAGCATGATTGAAGTTCCTGCTGCTGCATTATCACTAAAAGGAATTTTGGAGCAAGTTGATTTTATTTCAATTGGTACTAATGATTTAATTCAATATTTATTAGCAATTGACCGTAATGATGAGTCTGTAAATTATCTTTATGATCCATTACATCCTGCTGTTATTAAACTATTAAATCACGTTATTCAATCTGCAAATAAAGAACAAGTTCCAGTTTCTATTTGCGGTGAGTTAGCAGGAAATGTTAAGTTAACACGTTTATTATTAGGTATTGGTTTACGTAAATTTTCAATGCACTCAGCAAACATACTAAATGTAAAAAATATTATTTTAAATACTAACATAGCTGAGTTAGAATCATTAGTTAGTAAAATTCTTCGTTCAGAAAATCGTGATAAGATTTATGATTATGTTGAGAAGTTAAACCAAGATTTGAATTTATTTTAGAATAGAAAGAGTAGTTACTTGAAAACAATTAGTAAATTTGTTTTAGGTGTTGTGTGTGGCTCTTTAGCAACTGTAAGTATATATGCAACAGCCGATGATCAAAATGGAATTTCGCCAATTGGTAGCCAGCAGGTGGTTAATTCAATTCCATTAGCAGATGTGAATAATTTTGCCAAAGTATATGCGATTACCAAAAATTATTACGTTGAAAGCGTTACAGATAGCAAATTAATGAAGGGTGCTATTGAGGGAATGTTGAATAACCTTGATCCTCATTCTGACTACTTAAATGCAGAAGACTTCAAGCAGTTGTCAGAAATGACATCAGGGTCATTTGCTGGTTTGGGTATCGAAGTTAGCCGAGATAAAGGTAATGGAGGAGTTAAAGTAGTTGCTCCAATTTATGGTACTCCAGCTTATGTTGCAGGTGTACAAAGTGGTGATTTGATTGTTAAAATTGATGGTGTTCCAGTTAGTGGTATGACTTTAGATGATGCAATCAAAAAAATGCGTGGAAAATCAGGAACTAAGGTGGTTATTACGGTTGCTAGAGCAAGTTCATTAAAACCTTTAGATTTTACGATTACTCGTGCGAAAATTGAAGTACGTAGCGTTCAATCAACTATGCTCAATCATGATTATGCTTATGTTCGGATTACTAATTTTCAAGCTGATACTAGTAATGAACTAGCTCGTGCATTAACGAATCTTTATCAGACTAATCCTAAATTAAAAGGCTTAGTCCTTGATTTACGTGATGATCCTGGTGGTTTATTACAGTCAGCAGTTGGTGTATCTGGTGCTTTTTTACCTAAAGATAGTCTAGTAGTTTATACCGATGGTCGATTACCAAGTTCAAAACAGAAATATTTTGTAAAAGCAGATGATTATGATGTTGATGGAACACAGCAAAAAAGTCTAGATTCTATTCCTGCAATTTATAAAACATTACCAATGGTAGCGTTAGTTAATCAGGGTACTGCTTCTGCTTCAGAAATTGTATCTGGTGCACTACAAGATTATAAGCGGGCTAAAATTCTTGGTGTTAAAACATTTGGTAAAGGCTCAGTACAAACGGTCATTCCATTGTCGAATGACACAGCTATAAAATTAACGACTGCTCTTTATTATACGCCAAAAGGTCGTTCAATTCAAGCAGAAGGAATTAATCCAGATATAATCATTCAAAGTGAATATAGTGATATTCTAGACAGTTGGGATATGAGTGAAGCTAGTTTGGATAAGCATATTGATAATCCAAATGGTGCGAAAAATAAAGTTGAATCAGTGCCTGTAATTCGTCCTCCTAAGCAAATTGTTACTCAAGATGAATTAAAAGCAAAGGTTGATGCTCGAATCAAAGCTATGCCAAAAGTTGTTGATCAATCACAAGCAACAGTTGATTTGAAAACAGATTTTCAATTACAGTGGGCGTTAAATATTGTTGAAGGTAAAGCATTACCCGTAGAAAGTTCATCTAATTCAATTAAATCGGCTAAATAAATGAAGTTAGCTGCCGTTTTGCTAGGTGTTTTAGACAATAAACTAATTTTAACTAAGCGTGCAGCTAATTTACGTTCTTTTACTGGGCATATCTGTTTACCAGGTGGTAAATTTGATGATAGTGACGATTCACTTGTCGCAACAGCTATGAGAGAGTTTCAGGAAGAAGTTTATTTTATCGGTAATATTTCACCATGTTTTTGTATGTTACCTGAATATAGTCTTATATCTGGTCATGTTGTTTATCCGATTATTGCACGATTAGAGGGTAAAATTTCTGGTGTTAATATATCTGAAGTCGATAAATTAATCTATCTTGATCTTGATGAGCTAAATAACAAAAAATTTATAATACATCCAAATTATCCCTTAATTAAGCATAATAGGTGTTTCACTCATAATGGAGAATTAATTTGGGGAATAACGGCACATATTTTATTTACCTATAAGCAAAATTATATTAATTATTTTAGGAGAAATATTTAATGACTAAACAACATATTATTGCACCAAGTATTTTATCTGCTGACTTTGCTCGGCTTGGTGAAGAAGTTAAAAATGTATTGTCTGCTGGTGCAGATTGGATTCATTTTGATGTTATGGATAATCATTATGTACCAAATTTAACTATTGGACCTGCAGTTTGTCAAGCGATTAAACCATATTGTGGAACGTCACCAATTGATGTGCATCTAATGGTGAGTCCAGTTGATGATTTAATTAGCCAATTTGCTAAAGCTGGTGCTGATATTATTACATTTCATCCAGAAGCTAGTTTGCATGTAGATCGTAGTTTAAGTCTCATTAAAAGTTATGGGCTTAAATGTGGTTTAGTTCTTAATCCTGCAACGTCTATAAGCTATTTAGATTGTGTAATGGATAAAGTTGACGTTATTCTTTTAATGTCAGTTAATCCTGGTTTTGGAGGGCAGTCATTTATCCAAAGTACCTTGAACAAAGTACGCAAAGTTCGTCAATTAATAGATGAATCAGGTCGTGATATTATTTTAGAAATAGATGGCGGAGTAAAAATTGACAATATTGCAGAAATTGCTGCAGCTGGTGTCGATGCTTTTGTTGCTGGTAGCGCTATTTTTAATACCATTGATTATTTGGATACTATTAATAAACTGAGAGAAGAATTAGCTAAATAATGCAAATTGTAGAACGTACTATTACATTGCAACATTTTTTAGTTGGAATTTTTGCTGTTGCAAATAATTTTCCAGCATTAGGATTATTTTTACAAATATGTCAAGGTTTAGATTATAAAGACAGAATGCGGTTGTGCCGTACTTCAACTTTTACTGCATTAATTGTTATGCTATTAGCGTTAATTCTTGGTAGACAAATGTTGGAGTTTTTTGGCATATCAATTGCCGCATTTAGAATTGCTGGAGGGCTATTACTAGGTGTATCTGGTATGAATATGTTAAACTCAAAGCCTGATGATGGAGTAATAAAGAGTAAAACAACTTCTTATTCTAAAGTTATTTCTCTTGCTGTTATCCCTATTGCTATACCATTAACAACTGGAGCTGGTACATTTTCAACTATTATTATATTTGCCGATGAAGCTGGTACAAATTTTACTATTTGGTTGTCTTTAATTATTGCTATTATTATAAATGCTATTATCATTTTTTATTTATTTAAATATTCAATGAAATTATTAGACTTTTTGGGTCATATTGGTATGAATGTTTTAATTAAAGTTGTTGGATTATTTACTTTATCTTTAGGTACGCAATTTATTATCTTGGGATTCAGTGCTGCATTTCCTGGTCTGGGATTACAATAAATTATAATTGATTTTTGTTATAAGGATTTTCTAATGAGTGTTAGTACAGAAGCAAAATTAAAGTTACTACGTAACGAAATGGTTAAATATGGTATTGATATGTATTTAGTACCTTCAATTGATGCACATAATAGTGAATATGTTCCTGAATGTTGGCAACGCCGTCCGTGGATTAGCGGTTTTGATGGTTCAGCTGGTGAAGTGCTAATTACTTTGGATAATGCATATCTTTGGACTGATGGGCGTTATTTCTTACAAGCAGAGCAACAATTAGATAGTTCATTATTTACTTTGATGAAACAACAGGGATTTATTGCAGAAACAGAAGTGTGGCTAACTAATAATTCTTCTAACAAAAAGCTAGGTATTGATCCTCGTCTTGTAGGAATTGGTCGTACGAATAAACTACAACATATTATGGATAGTTGTGCTGGTCAGTTAGTAATTTTAGCAGATAATTTAATTGATAATTGTAAGCACCAGCTAAATGATGTAAGACCTATTCCTAATAAGCAAGCTTATATGCAACCAATTAACTATACTGGAGTATCAACAGTTGATAAATTAACGTGGTTGCGTACTGAATTAGTAAATAATAATGTAAATTGGTTTGCCTTTAATGTGCTTGATGAGATTGCATGGTTATTTAATATTCGTGGTACCGATATAGAATATAATCCATTGGTAATTAGTTATGCTTTAATAGGAGAACAGCACGCAATATGGTTTGTTGATATGACTAAGATTAGTACTGAATTAAAACAAGAATTATCTAGTTATGGCGTAGAGTTGCTTGATTATCAGCAGTTTGGTAACTATTTATCTCAATTAAATTCAATAATTGGATTAGATGATAAAACTGCGAGTTTTTGGATGTTACAGCAAGCTCAAATGACTAGCCAAGTAAAATTATTGCGTTCGCCAATTGTTTATAAAAAAGCACTAAAAAATACAACTGAACAAGAAGGTGCAAGAATTGCTCATCGTAAAGATGGCGTTGCAATGGTTAGCTTCATTCATTGGTTGGAAACAAACTGGAAAAATGGAGTTGATGAGTTAAGTGCTTCAGATAAGTTAGCAGAGTTTCGTGCTAAGCAAGATAATCTGCGTGGACTAAGCTTTGCTACTATTAGTGGTTATGCTGAAAATGGGGCGATAATTCATTATCGTTCAACGGCAGCTACAAATAAAGTTATAAAAGATAATAATTTATATTTATTAGATTCAGGTGGGCAAT
>DYTA01000068.1 GCA_020726205.1 Nitrosospira multiformis | reverse complement strand
TACCTTTGAAGGCAAGAATTTTATTTCAAGGTAAAATAGCACCTAAATAATTACATTCTTTTTATCTTTGAACTGTTTAAGAAATAGTTTTTAGACTGGACTCATAAATATTTATTGTCTAATTCTCATTTTGTAGAACGAACGATAAACGAAATAAAGCGCTACTAATAAAAATGCAGCACCTACATAATGAGCATATTCTCTAAAATGAGCAGAAATGGCAATTTCCATTGCTAATAAACCAAATAAGGTAGTAAATTTAATAATAGGGTTAAGAGCAACAGAAGAAGTATCTTTAAAAGGATCACCAACAGTGTCCCCAACTACTGCTGCAGCATGCAAATCGGTTCCTTTTTGTTTTAAATCAACTTCAATTACTTTTTTAGCATTATCCCATGCACCACCGGCATTAGCCATAAAAAGGGCTTGAAATAAACCAAAGAACGCAATAGAAATTAAATAACTAACAAACATAGCAACGGGAGCAGAATCAAGAGTTCCATCTTCGCGAGTTATTGGAGAAGATAAAAATGCAAAAGCCAAAGCAAAAGAGAAAATAGCAATAAAGATGTTCCACATTCCTTTTTGAGCATATAATGTGCAAATTTGAACCACTTCTTTAGATTTAGCAGTATCTGCTTTTTTAGGAGCATTGGGGTCGAGATTGATATTCTTTTTAATGTAAGCAACTGCCCTGCTGGCGCCTGTAGTTACAGCTTGAATTGACGCGCCCGAGAACCAATAAATAACAGCACCACCCAAAATAAATCCAAATATGGAATAAGGATTCAATAGATTTAAAATCTCTTCAGGTCTAACCCCTAGAGTTCCTTGAATTACAAGAATTAAAGAGAAAATCATAGTAGTAGCACCAACTACAGCAGTACCAATTAAAACAGGTTTAGCAGTAGCTTTAAAAGTATTACCTGCACCGTCATTGGCTTCGAGATAATATTTTGCTTTTTCGAAATCGGGTTTAAAGCCAAATTCTTTTTCAATTTCAATCGAATTTTTTTCTATGTCCTCTTCAATTAATGATAATTCGTAAATAGATTGAGCATTATCGGTAACCGGACCATAACTGTCAACAGCAATTGTAACAGGACCCATGCCCAACATACCGAAAGCAACAAGACCAAAAGCAAAAATAGAAGGATAAATCATAAATTCGTCTAACCCGAATGTACTAGCATAATAAGCAATTGCCATAAGGAAAACGAAAACCATACCTTTCCAAAAAGCACTAAAATTACCGGCAACTAAACCCGATAAAATATTTAAAGATGCACCACCTTCTTTTGATGCTTCAACTACTTCTTTAACATGGGTAGATTTGGGACTTGTAAATAATTTAGTAAACTCGGGAATTAATGCGGCACCTAGAGTTCCTGCACTAATAATTACTGAGAGTGAAATCCATAAATCGTTGGGTAAATCTTTAATAGTTAAATAACTTACAATAAAAGTAACAATTATAGAAAGAATAGAAGTAATCCAAACTAAAGATGTTAACGGTTTTTCGAAATCCATATCATCAACATTTTTATATTTAGCGGTTGAAATTGCGCTATTAATGTAGAAAGATACAATAGAAGTAACAATCATAAGAATTCTCATTAAGAAAATCCATACCAAAAGTTGAGTTTGTAGTTCAACTCCTGTTACAGCTAAAAGAATGAATGAAATTAATGCGACACCAGTTACACCATAAGTTTCGAAACCATCTGCGGTTGGACCAACTGAATCACCTGCATTATCACCTACGCAATCAGCAATAGTTCCGGGATTTCTAGGATCATCTTCACCAATTTTAAAAATAACTTTCATTAAATCGGATCCAATATCAGCAATTTTAGTAAAAATTCCACCGGCAATTCTAAGTACAGATGCACCTAACGATTCTCCAATAGCAAAACCGATAAAACTTGCACCGGCATATTCTCCGGGAACAAACATAAGAATTACAAGCATTAATATTAATTCTAACGAAATTAATACAACCCCTATACTCATTCCTGCATTCAAAGGAATATTCAGCAGTTTAAGAGGTTTTCTTTCCAAAGCAGAAAAAGCCATTCTTGAATTTGCCAAAGTATTCATTCTAATACCAAACCAAGCAACTGCATATGAACCTAAAATACCTAGAACAGTCCATCCAATAATCATTAATACACCGCCTGCTCCAAAATTTGCTTCAGAAAGATACCCAAAATAAAAAGCAACGGCCGAACCAATAAATAAAAATAATATGGCTAAAAACTTACCTTGTTGAATTAAGTATGTTTTTCCCGTTTCGTATATTACTTGAGCTACATCAAGCATTGATTTGTGAGCACGTAATTTTTTTACTTTTAAAAATTGGTATAAACCAAAAACTAAGCCCAAAACAGTAATTAGAAAACCCCAATACAAAATACTTTGCGATTTTACTTGATCGGGAATTACTAAATCCGCTTCGCTTGCAAAAATGGCCATTGGCGCCGCCAATATTGCCAAAACACTCAAAATTCCTTTTTTTCTCATTTCTTTTTTTGTTTAATAATACCTATAATTCTTAACTTAAAGCTTACGCTTATTTAAAATTATTTTAAATTACAAAAATAGAACAGTTAATCCGAAATTACAACCCATTAATGTAATTGTTTGTAATTTAAGTTTTTTTATGAGATTTTTAATGCATTTAAATAGTTTTACCAAATTCAATTTTAATAATTTTTCAATATCTAATTAAAATACAAATAGATATATTCATTTATCGTTTTTTGAAAAAAGATCTAACTTAATTTATTAAATAAAAAACTTTTGTAGTTGAAAAAATGACTGTACTTTTGATGAGTAAAATTTTTAAAAAGTATGAAAAAATATTTTAACTTAATGCTGCCACATTTAATTGCGGTAGTAATCTTTTTTATAATCTCAATAATTTATTTTTCACCGGTATTAGAAGGTAAGAAAATTAGACAATCCGATCATTTAAATTATTTGGGGTATGCAAATGAAACTAACACATATGCCGAAGAAATGGGTCGTCCCCCTCTATGGACAAATGCCCTTTTTGGAGGAATGCCTACTTATTTTATTACTCACACCCCTAAATCAAATTTATTAGCACATCTTAATACTGCACTAAGTCTTTTTGGGTTAAGAACAGTTAATTTAATATTTCTTTATCTTTTAGGATTTTATTTATGTTTGATTGCCTTTGGGATAAAGCCTTGGATTAGTATCATGGGGGCAATTGCATATGCTTTTTCTTCTTACTTTTTTATAATTATTGAACCAGGTCATATAACTAAAGCCATTGCATTAGGATATATGCCCGCAATAATTGGGGGAATTTATTTAGCATTTAATAAAAAGTTGTTTTTGGGAGCATTAATGATGTCATTATTCCTTGCTCTTCAAATATTTATAAATCATTTACAAATTACTTACTATACAGCTATAATTTTACTATTGTTTGGTCTCTTTCAGTTTTATTTTTCAATAAAAGAAAAACAAATAATGAAATTTTTTAAAACTGTAGGTGTGTTAATTTTTGGGGTAATAATTGCTATTTCTTGCAATATTACTAATATATGGACGGCATGGGAATATGGACAATATTCTAGTAGAGGAAAATCAGAACTCACAAACGATAAAGACAATAAAACTTCTGGATTAGATAAAGATTATGCAACCGCTTGGAGTTACGGAGTGAGTGAAACCTTAAATTTATTTATTCCTAATTTATTTGGCGGATCGTCAATGACTGATGTTGGAAAGGATTCAGAAACCTATGCTTTTTTCGAAAAAAATTATGGTCGCGAAACGGCAAAGCAAGCAAGTTCATCTATTCCTACTTATTGGGGTCCTCAACCCTTTACAAGTGGTCCGGTTTATTTAGGAGCTTCGGTTTTATTTTTATTTTTAATGGGTTTATTTTTACTAAAAGGTCATTTAAAATGGTGGCTTCTTACTGCTACCATTATAGCTATTATGCTGGCTTGGGGAAAACACTTCATGTTTTTAACCGATTTCTTTTTAGATTATGTACCTGGATACAATAAATTCAGAGTTGTTTCTATGATCTTGGTAATAGTTCAATTTACAGTACCCTTGCTAGGCATCCTGTTTTTTGACAAACTACTAAAAAAAGAATACGATTGGAACAAAATAAAAAAAGCCCTTATTAAATCATTATCCATTTTGGGCGGATTAGCTTTATTTTTTCTCGTTTTTGGAAGCGGATTTTTTGATTTTACATCACCCGAAGATATTAGATTAAAAGAAGCAGGCTATCCCGTAGACGCAATTGTAAACGACAGAATCTCCATGCTTCAAAGCGATGCGTTTCGTTCGTTGGTATTTGTAATATTAATGGCAGGATTAATATTTTTTGTTGTAAAAAAGAATTTAAAAACCCAATATGCTATCATTATTGCATCGGTTCTCATTTTAGCCGACCTTTGGTCTGTAGATAAAAGATATGTAAACAACGATAATTTTGTTTCAAAAAGGGAATTTAACGAATCAATTAAAAAAACTTCAGCAGACGAAGCCATTTTACAAGATAAATCATTGTATTATAGAGTTTACAATGCTTCTGTTAATACTTTTAACGATGCATCTACTTCATATTATCATAAATCAATAGGTGGATATAGCGGTGTTAAAATGAAAAGATATCAAGAACTTATTGAACACCAAATATCTAAAAATAATATGAGTGTTCTAAATATGCTCAATACAAAATATTTTATAATTCCAACTAAAGAAGGAGCCCCAATGCCACAAATGAATCCAGAAGCACTTGGAAATGCATGGTTTGTGGATACATTTAAATTAGTTGCAAATGCTGATTCTGAATTAAACGCATTATCAAACTTTAATCCTGCTCATGAAGCAATTATTGATAAACGATTCGAAAAATTAGTTGCCAATTTTAAACCCTCGCCCGACAGTTTAGCAACAATTTCTTTAACAAAATACCATCCTGAAAATTTAGAATATGAATCAAATGCATCAATTCCTCAACTTGCGGTGTTTTCGGATATTTATTACGATAAAGGATGGAATGCATTTATTGATGGGAAACCCGCGCCTCACTTCAGAACTAATTATGTATTACGTGCCATGATTATTCCAGAAGGTAAGCACCAAATTACTTTTAAATTTGAACCTGTTTCGTATTGGACTGGTGAAAAAATCTCTTTTTATGGCTCCCTTCTCTTGATAATTTTAACATTAGCCGTAATATTTTACGAGTTTAGAAAAAGTCAAAAAAAAGCAATAACCGAATAAAATCTTTGGATATAGTTTAATAATACCATAACTTTGCCATCTTTTAAAATGAAATATTCGTTATGTGGACAATAATAGCAAGACTGATTTTAAAAGGCAGATGGTATGTAATTACTGTAATTGCTGTACTTACACTTGTTATGCTTTATTTTGCCACCAAAATTCAATTGTCATACGAATTGGTGCAAATGCTTCCTCAAACAGACACTACGTATGTTCAATACAAACATTTTAAAGAAAAATTTGGTGAAGATGGAGGCGTTTTTGTTATTGGGGTTACCGATCCGAATATGTTCACCCTTAATCATTTCAATAAATGGGTTGAATTATCAAACGATTTAAGAAAATTTGACGGGGTTGAAGAATGTGTTTCTATTGGCAGAACCGTTAATATAAATAAAGACGACTCATTAAAGCAATTTGTATACGCTCCTATATTAAACCAATTACCCAAAACTCAAAAAGAAGTTGACAGTTTAAAAGAGGTATTACTTTCTTTGCCTTTCTACAATAAACTGCTATTTAATACAAAAACAAATAGTTATATTATGCTTATTACCCTAGACAAGCATAAATTAAATGACAAAAGTAGAGTAGGTTTAGTATTTAGCATGCACGAACGAGCCGAAAAATTTGCCCAAGAAACTGGACAAACCCTTCATTATTCTGGATTGCCATATATAAGAACCGTCACCAGTCAACGAGTTGAAAAAGAATTAAAATTATTCGTGTTATTGTCTATTTTAATTGCTATAATTATTTTAATCGGCTTTTTTAGATCCGGACGTGCAGTTTTTTCGGCTTTGATAGTCGTAATTTTAAGTGTAATATTTACATTAGGGACTATCTCGTTAATGGGTTATAAAATTACAATTTTAACTGGAATTATACCTTCATTACTTATAGTGATAGGAATAGAAAACTGCATTTTTCTCATCAATAAATATCATAGCGAATTTAAAGCGCATGGAAATAAAGTAAAAGCACTTTCAAGAATTATTCAA
>DYTA01000067.1 GCA_020726205.1 Nitrosospira multiformis | reverse complement strand
TACTGGTTCTGTAACCGTATCAACAGATAATTCTAATAGTGGTGCAACTGCTGTTGTTGGTACTTCAGTGTACAACATTGAATAATCTAATATAGTTAGTTTACTACAAAATATCAAAAGAGCACTTTTAGGTGCTCTTTTGGTTTACCTTTATAAAAAGTTTCCATAATGAAAATAAAACCAATATTAATTTTATGTTCACTACTATTAAGTGCTAATTCTTTTGCTGACAATAATGAACTATTTCAAAACCTCGATAATCAAATTGGATTAGGTTATAGCTACGTATCATTACATGCATATAATCCAAGCTATGATGGATCTAACGTTACTACAAATAGCAGTAATCTAAATTTACATTTAGAAAAATTATTTAATAATAATGTATGGATGAACATTGATGGAAGCTTTGCCTTCAAAGCATCTCAAAACTCCCCTGGTGGTGTTGGATTTAGTGATAATACTCAAGAATTTGGTTTCCCTGCTAGTATCAGTGCCAAAGCAGGATATTCATTTAACTCAAATGAGCTAGGACTACAAGTTATTCCATATGCAACGATTGGGCGTGCCCTTAACTATAATGGTATGTCAATTGCTGAAAACAACTTTGCTAGTAGTTATTTAAATCAATATGGTTTTGGTGGTAGAATAGAATATGCATTTAATCCAAAAGCAAGTATCTATTTTGATCAATCTATTGCTTATTGGCAAGATCCTAATGATGGTGAGTTTAACCAAAGTGGCATGAATTTTACTTCACTACTCGGAATAAAATATAATGTAACAGATTATTTTCAACTTGGCTTACAGGGAATGTTTAGTCAATTTAATGTAAATAATCAAAACTCAATTGGCTATAACCCAATTACATATTCATACCAAAATACAAGTCAAACATCATTTGGCGGTATGATTAATTTTGCTTATTTATACGATCATGATCAACTAATGAATCGAATTAGCTCGGTAACAGCACCTAATACGCCAGAACCAAGCTCATTACTAGCTTCATTTGATAATAGCTATAGCGTAGGAATGGGCTGGGTAAACTCAACCAATAGTTATAAAAGTGGTAATGCAACACCAATTGATAGTTCGATGAATTATATTAATTTTAATGTTGCGCATTTATTTGATAATCAGGTTTGGGCAAATATTAATGCACAACTAGTAAACTCAATTAGTCAAACTAATGTACCTGCTGGTAGAGTTAATTCTAGCGTACCAACTTATATAGGTTTCCCTGGAAATGTAGCTTTTGATGTTGGTTATGGTTTTCAACCATTAGAACAACTTGAAATTATTCCTTATGCTAATGCTAGTGTGATTATGAATATGAATAGTTATAATTTACGCACTAATAGCAGTATTATGAATGCAATTTCGCAAGACATGTATTTACAATATGGTGTCGGTGGACGAGTTGAATATGCAATAAATAATTTTTGGCAAATTTATGCAGATCAATTAATTGCACAAATGGATGATCAATCATCTTTAGGAATTAATGCGTGGCACTCGACTTCAAGTATTGGCGTAAAAATCAATCCTGGTTCGATTCTTCAGATTGGCTTAAAAGGCTTCTATGATTATATTAGTCCAGAAGGAAATGCATTTAGTGCCAATAATAATAGTTTTGTACCAGCACAACAAAGCTCGCTAGGTATGCAACTAGATATTGGTTTACGTTATTAACATTAATCACTGGTTATCAATTAAAATCCCTCAAGAATAATACTTGAGGGATTTTAATTAGATTTTAACTAATTTTATAAACGCCATAAAATATAACCACGGGCACGAATTTCTTCTTTAGGTAAAATTGATTTAACATCAACAACCACGCCACCTGGTTTTACTTTAGATAATAGCTCATCTAAACTTAAATTTTTAAATTCCTGATGTGCTACAGCTACGATTAATAATGGAACTTGTGGAATATCCGCAAATTGATCAAAAGTTACACCATATTCATGTTCTGCATCTGGTGCATCAGCAACAGGATCACAACAATAAACTTTTGCATTGTAATCTTGTAACTCTTTGATAATATCAATTACTTTAGTATTACGCACATCTGGACAATCTTCTTTAAAAGTAAAGCCTAATAGACCAACTTCTAAATTGCTAATATCTAAACCATGTTTTAGTAATAATTTAATACCTTTACGTGCTACATAGCGACCCATATTATCATTAATACGACGACCAGCTAAAATAACTTGTGGGATATACCCCATTTGTTCAGCACGATAAGTTAAATAATATGGATCAACACCGATACAGTGACCACCAACTAGACCTGGACGGAATGGTAAGAAATTCCATTTAGTACCTGCGGCTTGTAATACCTCTTCAGTATCAATTCCCATACGATCAAAAATTACGGCTAATTCATTCATAAATGCAATATTTAAATCACGTTGTGAATTTTCAATAACTTTAGCTGCTTCAGCCACTTTGATAGAACTAGCTTTGTGAACACCTGCAACTACCACTGATGCATAAACATCGGCTACGATATCTAATGTTGCTTGATCTTGACCTGAAACAATTTTATGAATAGTTGTAAAACTACGCTCTTTATCACCAGGATTAATCCGCTCAGGCGAGAAACCAACGGTAAAATCAATACCACCTTTTAAACCTGATTCACGTTCCAAAATTGGAATACAAATATCTTCAGTTACACCTGGATATACTGTTGATTCATAAACAACAATATCACCTTTTTTAAGTGCTTTACCAACTGTCACCGAAGCTTTTTCTACTGGTGTTAAATCAGGCACATGAGCATCATCAACTGGTGTTGGTACTGCTACAATATGAAAATCTGCTTTACGTAAATCATTTAAATCACAAGTATATAATATATCTGTAGTAGCTAAATCATCACCTTTTGTTTCTTCAGTGCGATCAAAACCTTGTTTTAACTCCAAGATACGTTGCGGATTAATATCAAATCCGATACATTGTTTTTGTTTACCAAATGCCACTGCAGCAGGCAAGCCCACGTAGCCCAAACCTACTACTGATATAATACGATTATGCATAAACTATGCTCCTAAAAATTGAGTATGTCATTATAATATAGTCCATATTAAATTTGTGGATATTTTTTAGTTAATAAATTAGCTTTAAAAATTAAAATTTTAGGAGTTTTAAATTTAACTAGACGAACGTAAAAATATGTATAGTATACAATGTATCCAACCACACCTAATAACATCGCCATAGTACTTTGGTAAGCATCAATAACAATAATTGTTGGAGGTAAAATAACGGTTAACATTAATGGCATTACTCGTGCATTGCGATATAAAATTGGTGAAGCACGTGGTAAACAACGATCAAAAACTAATTGATGCATATGCAAACTATCAGGTTGTGTTGCTTTGGTCTTCTGAATAAATTTACGACGAACAATTGTAAACACCGTCTCGGTAATTGGATAACCAGCTAATAACAATACTGAATATGGTGAAATGTGACCAACATGATGTTCAACTAAATTTAAACTAATTAATGCAATCATAAATCCAACTGAATATGCACCACCATCACCCAAAAATATTTTGCCGTGTGGATAGTTAAATAACCAAAAACCAGCAATTGCACAAAACAGACTAAGCGAAACAATAACTAAAGTATTATCACCAAGCTTCCAACTCAAATAAGCTAATGCCACTGAATTAATCATTGCTGATGTTGAAGATAAACCATTATATCCATCAACAATATTATATGAATTAGCCACCCCTACTACTGCAAAGCAAGTTACTAAAAAAGCAAATATATCTATACTTAACACTACATCTAAATTTTCATGAGATAAATGACGTACCATCGGCATAGTATGAGAAATGAAGACAGCAAATATAACAGCGGCTGCCATAAAAATCATTCTGATTGATGGAGATACCGCCTTTGATAAATCCTCAGTTAATCCACCCACAAATACAAAAAATAATGAAGTAATTAACCCAGCATAAAATGGTGCCCAAGGAGCCGCAATATTTGCGCCATAAAGAGCAGTAAAAGTCATACTTACAAAAATTGCCAAACCGCCAATCCGAGGGACTGAATGCTCGTGCATTTTTTGGACACCCGCAAGATCACTATCCAATGTTACTTTAGAATGAATATCACCAGTATAAAGAATTATCTTAATCATTAACAGTGATATAACAAAAGTTACTAAAATTCCCCACATATAAATTTCCCCTATAAACTATTTCTGGCTTTTATTAATTTTTTTGCAATTTCTAAATATTGATTAACAACGATTTTTTGATCAAATTCTTGCTCCATTTTACGGCGACCATTAAGTCCCATTTCTAATTTTTCATCAAAAGATAATTCAATAAATTTAGTCATTGCATCAGCCAACGAATCAACATCTTTGACTTTTGCCATATAACCAGTAACTCCATCTTCAACAACATCTTTACAACCAATGCTATTAACTGTTATTATTGGTTTTCCCATACTCATAGCCTCTAATAAACTCCGAGGCATCCCTTCTCTGTATGATGGTAATATCATACAATCAGCACCAGATATAATATCAAATACATTATTCACCATGCCTAAGTATTCAATCAATCCAGCATTAGTCCACTCTTGCATTTGCTCACTGCTTATTGAGCTTGGATTAGCAAAAAAATAATTTCCAATCACGATTAACTTTGTATTGGGATATTTTTGTTTAACAATTTTCATTGCAGCAACTAGCTCACCCAAACCCTTATCCAATAATAATCTACCAGAAAAAATAAAGGTTGTCACAGGAGAATCAACTAAGCCAACATAAGAAAATTTATTTAAATTTACACCATCACCAGGTAACGTAATGGAGTATTTGGATTGTTGAGTTATCCCTAGTTCATCAAAAGTTAATTTATCATCTTGATTTTGAAAAAACACACAACCAATTTGTTTAAAGGCAAATTTATATAATTTAACAACCAAATAATTTAACAAATTTTGTTTAAGAAATGCTGTTCCAAGACCAGTTATACCTGCAATCACTGGAATATCAAATTGTCTAGCGGCAATTGATGCATATAAATTGGGTTTAATCGTAAAAGAACAAATTAAATCTGGTTTAATTACTTTGAAAAACCTCTTTAATTCTTTAATTAACTTTAAATCAGCAAATGGATTAACGCCTTTACCATCAATGTAAATTGGATGACAAATAAAACCCAATGTAAACACACGACGAAAATATACTTCATCAACAGGAACTATTGCTTCAACTAAATAACCTTTCTCCTGAAAAGCTTTCATTAAATGGAGCTGTCCCAGTAAATGATGAGCGGTATTATCAATAAATAATATTTTTTTCATACAACCTCATCAAAATACATATAAAACGACAACCACAACATTATCTAAATAGTCTTAATTATTTGTTTAATTTCAGTTGTTGATATATCATCAGTACGAGGCAAGTAAACCACATCACAATAAGATTTAAGAAAATCAAATTTACCTTCCCAATCATGACCCATTACAAATATATCTGCTTGTAAATTCACAACATCTTGTGATTTTTGCTCCCAATTATGCTCAGGAATTACTAAATCAACAAATCTAATAGACTCTAAAATTTCTTTACGATGTTCATAGGGAAATATTGCATGCTTTCCTTTTGTTGCATTAAACTCATCCGTAGATAATGCCACAATTAAATAATCACCCATTTGCTTAGCACGTCGTAACAAATTAATATGACCAATATGAGTTAAATCAAAAGTTCCATAAGTAATTATACGTTTCATCATTATCTCCTAATTTATATTTAAATATAAAGATTGTTTATTTTTAAATAAATTTACACCATTATTTTTTAAATTATTATTATTAAGTTTAATATTACCAAATACACAATAAATACCATAATCTTTGAAGTAGCTAATATCGTTCATTTCAATATTTACATTAAACCCACCGGCAAATATGCCATATTGATGATTAGTAATATAGTTAGCATTCAAATTACTAATAACGTTATTCTTTATAATTACACCATTGGTAATATATTTTTTAGGATTATCTTTCGTTGCTACTGGTTCAATCCAAATACCAGCATTATTTTCTGTTCCACGACTTGAGTTCAAATTACTAATTTGATTGCTTTCGATTAAAATATTATCGTTAACCATGCCAATATCTAGCGTTTTATCATAAACATTATCTAACACAACCCCTATTCGCTCTATATTAGAGATTATATTATTTTTAATAAGAATATTTCTTGAACCACCCAAATAAATTCCATCAGCAAACTTAGATTTATTTAATAGTGGAATTGATTCACTAACTACTCCATTCCCCCAAATATCTTT
>DYTA01000066.1 GCA_020726205.1 Nitrosospira multiformis | reverse complement strand
GACAATATATTACCACACCTTTAAATGTGCTTTGATTGTCTAGCCCCTAAATTAAATAAGAACAGTAAAATAAAATGTACCTTGCAGATAACACATAATAAATAGTAAAATTACTAATTATATATCTAACTTTGGAGTATTGGTTATGAAAAATATCATTTGGTTTGAAGACTTGAGAATGACAGATGTTAATGAAGTTGGAGGCAAAAATGCCTCTCTTGGCGAAATGATCTCACAACTAGATAGTAAGGGAATTAGAGTCCCTGGTGGATTTGCGACTACAGCTCAAGCATACAAAAAATTCCTTGAATCAGATGGACTAAAGGCTAAAATAGATAATGTACTAGCAAAGTTAGATGTGGATAATGTGATTGAATTAGCGAAAGCAGGCAAAGAAATTCAGTCTTGGGTAATGAATGCTCCATTTCCAGCTGATTTTGAACATGACTTAGAAATTGCATACAATCAAATGATGGAACGCTATGGTGATGAAATATCTGTAGCGGTTCGCTCTTCAGCTACAGCAGAAGATTTACCTGATGCATCATTTGCAGGACAACAAGATACATTTTTAAACATTAGTGGATTAGACAACTTAAAATCAGCTGTAAAACAAGTATTTGCTTCATTGTATAATGACCGCGCAATTGCGTACCGTGTACATAAAGGCTTTGATCACTCCTTAATTTATTTATCTGCGGGCATCCAAAAAATGGTTCGGTCAGATAAAGCTAGTTCTGGTGTAATGTTTACTGTTGATACAGAATCAGGATTTCATAAAGTTGTATTTATAACTTCTAGTTACGGGCTTGGTGAATGTGTTGTACAGGGTATGGTAAATCCAGATGAATTTTATGTATATAAACCAAATTTAAAATCAAATAAATACCCTATTATTCGTAAAAATGTTGGTAGTAAAGCAATGCGTATGGAATTCACTAACGCAAATGTACCTGGAAAATCAGTACAAACTGTCGGAGTTCCAATTAACGAGCGAACTATATTTTCAATAAATGATAAAGATGCAATTGAATTAGGTCACTTTGCAGTAATTATTGAAGAACATTACCAATGCCCAATGGATATTGAATGGGGTAAAGATGGAATTGATGGCAAAATATATATTTTACAAGCTCGTCCTGAAACAGTAAAATCACAAGAAAATCAACAAGGTAAACAAATTCGCTATCACTTACGTGAAAGAGGAAATATCTTAGCTGAAGGTCGTGCCGTTGGACAAAAAGCAGCGCAAGGTTTTGTTCGTTTAGTAAAAGATCACTCTGAAATGGATAGCGTAAAAGCTGGTGATATTTTAGTAACTGATATGACAGATCCTGATTGGGAACCAGTTATGAAACGTGCGGCTGCGATTGTAACTAATCGTGGAGGACGAACTTGCCATGCTGCAATTATTGCTCGTGAATTAGGTATTCCAGCAATTGTTGGTTGTGAGAATGCTACTGAAGTTCTAAAAGAAGGTCAAGCTGTAACCGTATCATGTTGTGAAGGTGATACTGGTCATGTCTATGATGGACATTTAAATATTGAAGTCTTGGAATTAGATGTTGTTAATATGCCTAAATTACCTGTAGATATTATGATGAATGTTGGTAATCCAGAATTAGCATTTAATTTTTCAAGTACTCCAAATTTTGGTGTTGGTCTAGCTCGTTTAGAGTTCATTATCAATCGTCAAATCGGTATTCACCCCAAAGCATTACTTGAGTTTGATAGTTTACCAGAACCATTAAAATCAACTGTTGCAGATAAAATTGCTGGATATCCAAGTCCCGTAGAATATTATGTAGATAGATTATCGGAAGGAATTGCTACAATTGCAGCAGCATTCTATCCTAAAAAAGTTATTGTAAGATTATCAGATTTTAAATCAAATGAGTATTCAAATTTAATTGGTGGTAAACTTTACGAGCCAATAGAAGAAAATCCAATGATGGGATTTCGTGGTGCATCACGATATATTGCACCTAGTTTCCGCGATTGTTTTGACTTAGAGTGCATGGCAATCAATAAAGTTCGCAAAGGAATGGGATTAGATAATGTCACGATAATGATTCCATTTGTGCGAACAACTGCAGAAGCAAAAGAAGTAATTAGGTTACTTAGTGAAAATGGGTTGGAACGAGGTGTTGATGGACTTAACATATATATGATGTGTGAAATTCCATCAAATGCAATATTAGCAGAACAGTTTCTTGAGTATTTTGATGGATTTTCAATTGGCTCAAATGATATGACTCAATTAACACTTGGTATAGACCGAGATTCAAATGGTAGCATTGCATCATCTTTTGACGAACGAAACGATGCAGTTAAAGCTATGCTACATATGGCAATTAGTGCTTGCCGTAAACACAATAAATATGTAGGAATTTGTGGACAAGGTCCTTCCGATCATCCTGACTTTGCCAAATGGTTAATTGATGAAGGAATTGAAACAATTTCACTAAACCCAGATACCGTAGTTGATACATGGTTATATTTATATGAACACTTAAATACAAATATTTAGAATAGGAGCATTTAGATGACTAAACGCAGAGTTGTCGTAACAGGAATAGGAATTATTTCGCCAGTAGGTAATGATTTAGATACTAACTGGAAAAGCATAGTAAAAGGTGTAAGTGGTATTGATTTAATTACTCAATTTGACACAACTAATTTTGCTACAAAAATTGCAGGTGAAGTTAAAAATTTCACAACTGAGGGATTTGTAAATAGTCGTGATGCAAGAAGAATGGATCGTTTTATACAACTAGGTATGGTTGCAGGAGTTCAAGCAGTACGAGATGCAGGATTAGATACACTAGAAAATCTAAATAAAGATCGAGTTGGTCTTATTATTGGATCTGGAATTGGTGGTCTACCATCAATTGAAGCAGAGGCGATAAGCCTAAGCGAAAAAGGAGCAAGAAGAATTTCTCCATTTTTTATCCCAGGTGCACTAGGTAATATGATTACAGGACAATTATCAATTATTTATGGCTACCGTGGTGTTAGTTATGGAATTGTGAGTGCTTGTGCATCAAGTAATCATTGCATTGGCGATGCAGCAAGATATATTGAATATGGTGATAGCGATATTATGCTTGCTGGCGGTGGCGAAAGTACAATTTGCGGATTGGGTGTAGGTGGATTTAATGCTATGAAAGCACTATCAACTCGTAATGATGATCCAACTACTGCATCTCGTCCATGGGATAAAGGTAGAGATGGGTTTGTTATAGGTGAAGGTTCAGCGATTTTAGTTTTAGAAGAATATGAACATGCAAAAAATCGTGGCGCAAAAATTTATGCTGAGGTTGTAGGATTTGGCGCAAGTTCTGATGCTAATCACATTACTGCACCAACCGTTGAAGGACCTGCCAACAGTATGCAAATGGCATTGCGTAATGCAAAAATTAATCCTGAGCAAATTGGATATGTTAATGCACATGGTACATCAACACCTCTCGGTGATATAAATGAAACAAATGCATTGAAAAATATATTTGGACAACATGCATATAATTTGTCTGTTAGTTCAACTAAATCAATGACTGGTCATTTATTAGGTGCAGCAAGTGCAATTGAAGCTGTATATACAATCATGGCACTAAAAAATGGTGTGATTCCACCAACGATTAACTTACATGATCAAGATGATGCATGTGATTTAGACTATACACCAAATCAAGCGAAAGAGCGTTCAATAGAATATGCTATGTCAAACTCATTTGGTTTCGGCGGTACAAATTCTACAATAATTTTCAAAAAAATTTAAGGGGTTAAAAAATGGCTAAATTAGTAAATTGTATTAAACTTGGTATTGAAGCTGAAGGATTAGATTTTCCACCTCTTCCTGGTGAATTAGGACAAAAAATTCTAACAAATGTATCCAAAGAAGCTTGGCAAGGATGGATTAAACAACAAACAATGATTATTAACGAAAATCGTTTAAATTTATCTGATGAATCTGCTCGCAAATACTTACGTCAACAGCTAGAGTATTATTTCTTTGCAGGAAAATAGTTATGACACCAAAAATCACTAAGGCCGTGTTTCCAGTTGCTGGAATGGGCACACGATTTTTGCCAGCAACAAAAGCATCACCAAAAGAGATGTTGCCTGTAGTTGATAAACCACTAATTCAGTATGCTGTAGAAGAAGCTATTAATGCTGGAATTACAGAATTGATTTTTATTACAGGACGAAACAAGCGTTCAATTGAAGATCATTTTGATAAGGCTTATGAGTTAGAAACAGAGTTAGAACTAAAAAACAAGACAAAGTTATTAGATATTGTACAAAATATTTTACCTAACAATGTTAATTGTATATATATTCGTCAAGCTGAGGCACTTGGATTAGGTCATGCGGTATTAACTGCTAGTTCAGTGGTTGGAAATGAGCCTTTTGCTGTTATTTTAGCAGATGAGTTAATAGATGCAAATCCTGGTGCACTAGCTCAAATGGTTAAAGTATATGAACAAACAGGTTCATCTGTTTTAGGTGTACATGAAGTTGAATTAGAAGATGTATCATCTTATGGGATTGTAAAATTGTCTGATGACTCTCTCAAATTTAATAAAATTGAAAGGATCGTAGAAAAACCACAACCATCTGATGCAACATCAAATTTAGCGGCTGTAGGACGCTACATTTTAACACCTCGAATTTTTACAGAGTTAAAAAATACTAAGCGAGGAGTTGGTGGTGAAATTCAGCTTACAGATGCAATTTCTGAAGTACTGCACTATGAAGCTATTTTTGCTCACATAATTGAAGGTAAAAGATATGACTGTGGTTCAAAATTAGGTTATTTAGAAGCTACTATTAATTTAGGACTAAAACATCCTGAAATAGGTAAAGAACTGAGAAACTATTTACAGCAGTTAAAGCTTGAATTATAGAAATTGGCAGATTTATTCTGCCAATTTCTAATTTACTCTACGAAATTTATAATTAAAAGCTTTAGATAATAAGTCAGTAGTCAATGATAACCACAAAATTGGATCATATAAATAATCCCATAAATTATTTGAAGATTGTAACTTAAAATAAAAACTAATTATTGCAAATAACCATATATAACCTAATCGACGATTACTTAAAATCAATAAGAATATAATCACCGCAAAAAATAACAACATATTTGGAGATAAATATCCAAGATGGTATAAATCAAAACTAATAAAACCAAATGTTGATAGATATAACAAAAGTCCTAGTAGACACAAAAATATCGTTTCATAAAGACTTAAAATTTTTGTCTTGCTCTCATTAAAATTAAATTGTTCAACTATAATAAAAATTAATAAGCATCCACTTGCAGTACTAACATCACCAATGACACCACGCAATATTTCTACCAGTGAACTCCCTCGATGTATCGGTACTAAATTAATTAACAACAAAATAGTTAAAAATAACAAACTACTTGCAAAGAGTGATTTTTTAGGCAATGTTGAAATATATGTAATTAAAATAGCTATTGCAAGCGAATAAATTCCTAATTGATAAACTTCAATTAACTGTAGCATATTTAATTACCTCATTGATCCACTCTCGACTAAAACGCACATGTTTAATATTTTGACGATTATTAGTATACAAAATATCAATATAATCTTTATTTACCTGAAGCGATGGATACGAAAACTCATCATTTGGAGTATTTTCTAGTTCATAAACAGGCTTCCAATTAAGTCCATCTGTAGAGACACCAATCCACAAGTGGCTTCTATCGAGATTATTATAAACCATAATATAACGTCCATCAGCTAAGTTTGCAGCAACTAGCGATGAATCAGGATTAAATAGATTTGTAGCAATAGGATTACTCCATTTTTTACCACCATCTTCGGTAAAACTCGCAAATAACTCTCTAGATTCACCAATTCTTGCACTATTTCTAAAATATGCCCAAGCAGACTTTGCACTAGTGGGCATAATACTAGGTTGAAGCATATGATTTTTAGCTGTTATTCGAATTTGTTCAACAAACTCGCCATTGGCATCAAATCTTAATAATTCTGGATATTTACGAATAAATTCATGATAAACTGGTAAGTAAAATCCACCGTCACTTAAGCCAACTGCAGAAGTTCTAACTAATGTACTAATATTAAAAAATGGACTAATAACTATACGCTCAGGCTGAGACCAAGTTAATCCACCATCACTAGAGACTAAATGATTTAACGCACTACCAGACCACCCACCAATACTAACAGAAACAACAAATAAATGTAAATCTCCATTTTGTGCTCGATAAATAACTGGATTACCTATTTTTAAAACGTAGCGATGATTCGCTCGTGCAATCATTTCTGGTGTTACAATAGGTTTGGCCATCTGCCATTTACTATCATGATAAATAGAATACCAGATTTTTACATCTGGACGACCTTCTTTTGTTCCAGCAAACCAAAAAGCTATCAAATCACCATTTGGCAACATTGTAAATGAAGAACTATGAGCTGCGGGAAGATATTTAGGTTGAGGTATAATATCAGAT
>DYTA01000065.1 GCA_020726205.1 Nitrosospira multiformis | reverse complement strand
TTTAATTAACAGTTATTTTATTCTGATGAATTAAATCCAATGTGAATTAAGTTATATTAATATTACATGTGATTAAGAGCTATGTATTATGTTGAATATTAACTTTGGGGATGAAGTAACTTAAAACAAGTGTTTTTTGATTAAAGCAACTTAAAATTATTTCTAGCAGAATATTCATTTAGGGTGATGTAAATATAATAAATAAACTATGGTACGTGTTTGGTACGTATTATTACCTTTGGAGGGAATATTAGATAAATCTAATAATTAAAATATGTAATTAAATCAATGGGTATTTTTACTTAGATATAGGTATAGATGGTGCGGAAGAAGAGACTCGAACTCTTACGCCTCGCGGCGCTGGAACCTAAATCCAGTGCGTCTACCAATTTCGCCACTTCCGCTTTAGGTTAGGAGGATATTATAGTATATTTTCTACCTAATTTGCAAGTAAAAAACATACTATAATATATGATGTTTTATTTAACTATTTGAAATTATTTTATTATTTTGTTGAAAAAAATTATTTTCCACGCATAAATAAACCATCTAAATCATTCATGGTTAATTTAAACCATGTTGGACGACCGTGATTACAGTAATTTGCTCGTTCAGTTTGCTCCATTTCACGCAATAGGGCATTCATTTCTGGAGTAGAAAGTTGCCTATTGGCTCTTACGGCACTGTGGCAAGCCATTGTGGATAAAATTTCTTCTTGGTGACTTAAAATAACATTAGCACTACCAAAATTAGCTATTTCCATTAAAACATCATGAACTAATTGTTCCGCTTTTCCATCATCTAATAAAAGTGGTATTGAGCGAATTGCTAACATTGTCTCACCGATAATATCAATTTCAAATCCTAGCAGACTTAGCTCATGTTTATGCTGGTGCAGGGCTTCAATAATAGTGCTAGTTACGTTTATAGCTAATGGCATTAATAATTGCTGAGATGCAATTGTGTTTTGTCCAAGTTGCGTTTTTAGATTTTCTAAAATAATTCGCTCATGTGCAGCGTGCATGTCAACTACGATTAAACCATCCCGAGTTTGCGAGAGAATATAAATTCCCTGTAATTGTGCAATAGCAAAACCTAATGGTGGGTAAGTTGTATTTTGGTGATCTGTTGATTCATCTAGCGTAAATAAATCATTATTGTTTATCGTAGTAGGTTTACGATAGAAAGCGTCAAATGCATGTTGACCTGCAGTACCCCATGGCTCTGTTGATGAATGTGATGATTGGCTAAATTGATTGTTTGCCCATGATGGTGCTAGCGGTATTGCTAAATCAGATTCTGGTGTAATAGCCGTGCTTGATATGTGTGATGAATTTTGCTCATCATTAACAAAATTAGTAGCAAGAGCTTTTTTGAGCGAGCGACTAATGAAACTATGAATTAAGTTTGAATCTTTAAATCTAACTTCACTTTTGCTAGGGTGAACATTAACATCAACATCATTTGGTGCTATATTGATAAATAACACATAATTAGGGCTATGTTCGTGATGTAAAACGCCACTAAAACCTTGCCTAATTGCATTTTGAATAACTTTATCACGGACAAAACGTCCATTCACAAAACATAATTGTACATTTTTATTTTGTGCTAAATAAGCCTGGTGATATACGTAACCAGAGAGATAAAGTTCCTCACCACCGACTTCGGTAATTGTGAAAAATTTTTCTTGATAGCTAGAACCAAATAGGCTGCTGATTCGTGAGATTAAATCACTGCTTGGTAGATTGTAAATTTCCTTACCATTATGGGTAAGCTTGTAAGCTACTTCAGGATTTGATATAGCCAATCGTTCAAAGATTGATTTACAGTGGCTAAATTCAGTTCCTTCAGTTTTGAGAAATTTTTTACGGGCAGGAATATTATGATATAGATCTGCAACTTCGACAATTGTGCCAGAGTTAAGACTAGCAGGACGAACTTCTTGAATCTCACCAAACTGACTACTGATTTGATAACCAATAGATGCAGTTTGCTCTTTACTTGAGAGTGTAAACCATGATACTGAGGCGATTGATGCTAATCCTTCACCACGAAAACCTAAAGTTTTAATGGCATATAAATCATCTTCAGTAATTAATTTGCTAGTAGCATGGCGTTCAATAGTTAATGGCAAATCTTCTGCTGATATTCCACTGCCATTGTCAGTTACTTTAATTAATTTGCAACCACCAGCAACTAATTCTACTGAAACTTGTGAGGCTCCAGCATCTAAACTATTTTCCAATATTTCTTTGAGTGCGGAAGATGGTCGTTCAACTACTTCTCCCGCACAAATTCGATTAACTAGATTATCAGCTAATTTATGAATCTTATTTGCCATGGATTAGTTGCTCGTTTTTTTGAATTTAGCTTCTAAAATCATTTTAATTGCAGGAATAACGGATACAACCATAACTGCAAGAATAATCAAAGACATGTGCTCTTTGATAACTGGAATATTACCAAATAAATAGCCGCCAATTAAAAAAATTATAACCCATAAAAATGATGCAATTAAACTGAAACTTACGAAACGACGATAAGTCATTTGCCCAACTCCTGCCACAAATGGTGCAAAAGTACGGACTAATGGGATAAATCGAGCAATTATAATCGCTTTAGAACCATGTTTTTCATAAAATTCATGGGTTTTATCTAAGATATCTTTACGAAATATTTTGGAGTTAGGATTGGCAAATAATTTCTGTCCAATAAATTTACCTAAGAAGAAGTTCGCATTATCACCGCAAAATGCAGCAATAATTAAAATAACGGCAAGGCTACCAAGGTGTAGTTGTCCTGTTCCTGCAAAAGCACCAGCAACAAAAAGTAATGAATCACCAGGTAGAAATGGTGTAACTACTAAGCCCGTTTCGCAGAAAATTACGAGAAAGAATAAGACATAGAAATAATTATGATAATTAGCGAGTACCACCCCAAGATACTTATCGAGATGAAGGATAATATTTATAAAATCCATAACTTAAATTCCTTATATAAAGTATTAGTACATGATATAAGATAAAAGGGCGTAATAACGCCCTTTTATCGAAATCACTTAAAAATTAAACTACAGCTTCATCTTTACGTTTTGGTGCTTTTACTAAATTTTCACGTGATACACCAAGCCACATTACAATTGGTGATGCCACAAGAACTGATGAGTAAACACCAAACAAAATACCGATAGTTAAAGCTAAAGCAAAATAATGTAAACTTGGACCACCAAAGAATAACATTGATAATACCATCATTTCAGTACAACCATGAGTAATGATTGTTCTACTCATTGTTGCCGTAATTGCATTATTAATAATTTGCGGTACTGTACCACCACGAATAGTGCGGAAATTTTCACGGATTCGGTCAAAAACCACTACTGATTCATTTACTGAATAACCAAGCACGGCTAAAATTGCCGCCAATACAGTTAATGAAAACTCCCATTGGAAAGCTGCAAAGCAACCTAAAATAATTACCACGTCATGCATATTTGCGACAATTGCTGAAACTGCAAATCGCCACTCAAATCGCAATGCAAGATAAATCATAATTCCGATACACACAAACGTAATTGCCATTAAACCATTATTGACTAAATCTCGCCCAACTTGTGGACCAATAAATTCAACACTTTTTAATGTTACATCTGGTGCAGTCGATTTTAGATGCTGAAATACATTATTGGATAAAGTTGCACTGTTCGTACCTTGTTTATTTGGTAAGCGTAACATAATGTTTTTAGAACTACCGTAAACTTGAACTGTAGCTTGATCTAAACCCATTTTATCCAAATCACCACGAATTTGATCCAAATTTGCGGCTTGAGTATATTGAACTTCCATTAACGTACCACCAGTAAATTCAACTGACAAATTTAATCCTCGAGTGATGAGAAAAAATATTGCCAAAATAAATGTAAGTAGTGAAATACTAGTCGTTAATTTCCCGTAACTCATGAACGGGATATCTTTTTTTATCTTAAAAAATTCCATTTTAATTATCCTTCAGCAATGCTTAAATGTGTAATTTTTTAATACGTTTATTGGCATACAGAATTGCTGCAATACCACGAGAAACAACTACGGCACTAAACATTGATGTCAAAATTCCTAAACAATGCACGACTGCAAAACCTTTGACAGGACCAGAACCAAAGGCTAATAATGCAAGACCAGCAATTAGGGTTGTAACGTTAGAATCCAAAATGGTTGCCCAAGCATGAGCATAGCCAGATTCAATTGCCGCATGTGGTTTTTGACCATTGCGCAACTCTTCACGAATCCGCTCGTTAATAAGTACATTGGAGTCAATAGCCATACCTAGAGCTAAAGCAATCGCTGCAATACCAGGTAAAGTTAAAGTTGCTTGTAACATTGATAATAAAGCTACTAACAATAATAAATTTACCCCTAGCGAAACAACTGATGCAACACCAAAGGCTAAGTAATAAACGCACATAAACACGGCAATTGCCAAGAATCCCCATAATACAGAATGGAAACCTTTATTAATGTTTTCTTGACCTAATGATGGACCAACCGTACGTTCTTCAATAATATTCATTGGCGCAGCTAGTGAACCAGAGCGTAATAATAATGATACGTCATTGGCATCTTGTACGCTCATAGCACCAGAAATTTGTACTTGACCACCACCGATTTGAGTGCGAATTACTGGAGCGGTTACAACTTGGCTTTTACCATGATCAACTAAGACCATAGCCATACGTTTACCAATATTATCAGCAGTAACTTGTTTGAAAATTGCAGCACCTGTACTATCTAAACTAATATTTACAGCAGGAGAACCATTTTCATCAAAACCAGCTTGAGCATCATTAATGTTGTCACCAGTTAATTCAACGTCATTTCTAACTAAAATTTTGCTAGTAGAACCATCACTATTGATCTCATCAAGTAATTGATCGTTAACAGGAACATTACCACCTTGTGCTTGACTTAATGCACCAGCATCATCATCAACCATGCGTACTTCTAAAGTAGCAGTACGACCTAGAATATCTTTAGCATGAGCAGTATCTTGAACACCTGGTAACTCAACGACAATACGATCTGGACCTTGTTGTTGAATAATTGGCTCAGCAACACCCAACTCATTAACGCGATTGTGTAGAGTTAAAATATTTTGTTTAACTGCAGCTTCTTTAATTAATTGCATTTCTTCAGCAGATAAGACGATACGAATATTAGTTGCACCATCACGCACTGCTTGCATTTTTGGAAAATCTTTGTTTAGTTGTTGCATTACTAATTCAGTAGTTGCTTCATCTCGTAATTGAATTAGAACTGAACCATTATCCACGGTAACTGAACCATAGCGAATTGAGTTATTGCGTAAATCACGGCGAATATCACCTACATTTTTATTTAAGGTTTTTTTAACTGCTGCGTCCATATCAACTTCAAGTAAGAAGTGAACACCACCACGTAAATCTAAACCTAAGAACATTGGATTAGCGTTGATTGAACTTAACCAATCAGGTGATGCAGAAATTAGGTTAAGAGCTACTATATAGCTATCGCCTAAAGTTTGTTGAATTACATCACGAGCTTTTAATTGATTATCTGTAGTTGCAAATTTGAATTTTAGTGTTTTACCATCAAAAATCTCACCGATAGGATTAAGATTATCGGCTTTTAAACTTGCTGTAACTTGACTGATTGTGTTTGAATCTACGACTACAGAAGAACGGCTACCTGAAATTTGCACGGCAGGAACTTCACCATAAAAATTTGGTAAAGTGTATAACAAGCCAATTACTACTGCACACAAAATAATGAAATATTTCCATGCTGGAAACTTAGTCATTTGTACCACCTAAAAAATAGATAAAAACTAATTTAACTATCTACTTTGTTCTAGATAGTTAGAAATTAATTTTGAGAAAATTATAGGTTAGGGCAATACCTAACCTATAATTTATGTGTTATTTAGTATTTGCTGGAAGATTAGCGTCTAATTTACCAGAGATTGCACTGCGTTGAAATTTCATAACTACACCATGAGCAACTTCTAAATCGATAAAATTATCTTCTAATTTAACAATAGTCCCAACTAAACCACCACTAGTAATCACTTTTGTACCTTTTTCTAAGGCAGCTAACATTTGATTGTGGATTTTCATTTTCTTTTGTTGTGGGCGAATTAATAATAACCAGAACAAAGCAAAAATAACAATCATTGGTAAGAAAGACATTAAACTACTACCAGTTGAACTGCTTGCTGCAGCCGTAGCACCATCAGCAAATGCACTAGGAATTAAAGACATAAATACCTCAAAAAACATAAAATTAACTAAAATAAGCTTATATTATAATATAAAATGAAGGCTTATAACTAATTTAATTAATTTGTTTGAAATAGCATACAAAACTATATTAGTTAACCAATAAATAAAACTCAAACAGACCTCCTGTAAATGGAGGTCTGTTTTCTTACATTGATTAAAAAATAAGGGGCTAGACAATCAAAGCGGATTATTTCTAACCAATTTTAATATTATAGC
>DYTA01000064.1 GCA_020726205.1 Nitrosospira multiformis | reverse complement strand
CCAACCACTCGCACGTAATTTAGGTAATACGTCTTTAGTATAATCACTACCTTGTGTTGTTAAAATGCAATCTAGTTGAGCTAATAACGTAACATCATAAGCATCTTGCAATACTCCAGCATCTTTGCCAACACTTGGTGCTACACCACCAACTGATGAAGTAGAAAAAAATACTGGCTCAACTGTAGCAAAATCATTTTCTTGACGCATCCGTTCCATTAAAACCGAACCAACCATACCACGCCAACCAACAAATCCAACTTTTAACATTTTAGATATTCTCCATTAAATATTTAACAACTAATGCCGCACGTGAAGCAGCCATATCTTTTAACTCATTAAAAGAATGCACTCCCTTATTATCTTGACCCGCCATATCTGATAATGAACGAACTACAGCAAAAGGCATTTGATTTAAATAACAAACATGGGCTATTGCAGCACCTTCCATTTCACAAGCTAATGCATTAAATTCACTATGTAAAAATTTAGCTCGATCAGCACTATCAATAAATTGATCACCACTAACAATGCGTCCACAACGCACATTATGACCAGTGAGTTCTACAGTTTTTAAAATATCATTTAATTTGCTATCTGCAATAAATGAAAAGGTATCCATTCGTGCAATTTGCCCTAATGGCACACCAAAAGCAGTTATATCAAAATCATGTTCAACTAAATCATCTGCAATAACTACATCACCAAATGACAACTCAGGAATTAAGCTACCCGCCACACCTACATTAATTACCGCATCAACTGTGAAATGATTTAATAGCGTTTGCGTAGTTACGGCGGCATTAACTTTGCCAATCCCACTAACAACAGTAACTAATGTATGCAAACCATACTCATAAACACTATAAGTGTTACCAGCTTTAGTTAATTGTTGGGTTGGCGATAAATTTAAGATATTATTAATTGCAGCTAATTCTTCATCCATTGCACAAATAATTGCTAATTTCATACAGCCTCAATTTCTTTATTCATTAGTAAGCCAATAATCCGACTTAATTCATATTTTAAATTTTGTCGAGTAACTACTAAATCAAGAGCACCTTTTTCTAACAGAAACTCTGCGGTTTGAAATCTCTCTGGTAATTTTTCACGAACAGTTTGTTCAATTACACGTGGACCAGCAAAACCAATTAATGCACCAGTTTCACCAATGACAACATCTCCCAAGAAAGCAAAGCTAGCTGAGACACCACCCATTGTAGGATCAGTTAAAACTGAAATAAAAGGTAATTTTTTATTTGTTAATAGGCGTAATACGGCTGAAGTTTTTGCCATTTGCATTAATGAGTTAACACCCTCTTGCATTCGTGCGCCACCTGACGCTGCAACACAAATAAATGGGCAATTATTTTCAACTGCAGCTTTTACACCACGAACAAATCGTTCACCGACTACAGACCCCATAGAACCACCAATAAATTTGAATTCAAAAGCAGCGACCACTACTAGTTGGTTATTAATTGCACCTTGCATCACAACCAGCGCATCATCTTCACCTAGTTTTTCTTGAGTAGTTTCCAAACGATCAGAGTATTTTTTACTGTCTTTAAATTTTAAAATATCAATTGGCTTTACTTCTGAACCGATTTCAACTCTTCCCTCTTTATCTAAAATCATATCCAAACGCTTACGAGCATTAATCTGATGATGATGATGACATTTCGGGCATACCTGAAGATTTTTTTCTAAATCGGTATAATATAAAATTTCATTACAGTTATCACACTTATGCCACAGTCCCTCTGGAACATTGGCTTTATCTCTAGCATTAACTTTTATTTTGGGTGGTAATAATTTACTTAACCAACTCATATTTTTCCTTTACTCTAAGATTTCTTATCTGCAATTATTTTTGCCCATAATATTGGTGCACTTTCGTGAACTGAATCACCTTTACTATCAACAGCAACTGTTACTGGCATATCTTCAACATCAAACTCATAAACAGCCTCCATACCCAAATCAGCAAAAGCAACGACCTTCGCAGATTTTATAGCTTTAGAGACTAAATAAGCGGCACCACCAACTGCAATTAAATAAACAGCACGGTTGTCTTTAATAGCATCAATAGCTACTTTTCCTCGCTCGGATTTCCCGATCATTCCAATCAAACCAGTTTGCTCTAACATCTGGCGAGTAAATTTGTCCATACGTGTAGATGTTGTTGGACCAGCAGGACCAGCGGCTTCACCCTCAATTGGATCAACAGGTCCAACATAATAAATAAATCGACCGTTAAAATCAACTGGTAACTTTTCACCATTATTCAACATATCTGTAATTCTTTTATGGGCAGCATCACGCCCTGTTAATATTTTGCCCGACAATAATAATGTTTCACCAGTTTTCCATGTAGCAATTTCATCTTTAGTAATTGCATTAATATTTACACGGCGTGAACTATTATTGGCTAACGTAATACTTGGATAATCTTCTAATTTTGGTGGTGTAAATACAGCTGAACCACTACCATTCAAACTAAAATGAATATGGCGAGTTGCAGCACAATTAGGTATCAATGCTATAGGCATACTTGCTGCGTGGGTTGGATAATCCAAAATTTTAACATCTAACACAGTAGTTAATCCACCTAACCCTTGAGCACCAATTCCTAAGTCATTAACTTTTTTGTACAATTCAATACGTAATTCTTCAATCTTATTTTGTGCACCACGCTCAATTAATTCTGACATATCAACTGGTGCCATTAGTGATTTTTTAGCTAATAACATAGCTTTTTCTGCGGTACCACCAATACCAATACCCAACATACCTGGCGGACACCAACCTGCACCCATTGTAGGAACAGTCTTTAGTACCCAATCAACAATTGAATCATTAGGATTTAACATTGCAAATTTGGTTTTATTTTCTGAGCCACCACCTTTTGCCGCAATTTCAACTTCAACTGTATCACCAGGAACCAAATCAAAATGAACTACAGCAGGTGAATTATCTCGTGTATTTTTACGAGAAAAAGCAGGATCAGCTAAAACAGAAGCTCGTAATTTATTACTTGGAAAATTATAAGCAAGACGAACACCTTCATTTATCATTTCTTGAATCGACATAGTGGCATCTGCAAATTGTACATTCATACCAACTTTTACGAAAGCACAAACGATACCTGTATCTTGGCAAATTGGACGATGACCTTCAGCACTCATACGTGAATTAACTAAAATTTGAGCAATTGCATCTTTTGCAGCGGGAGACTCTTCATTCTCATAAGCTTTAGCCATTGCTTGAATAAAATCCATTGGATGGTAATATGAAATAAACTGTAAACTATCTGCAACAGACTGAATTAAATCTGATTGCTTAATAAATGTTGTCATTATCCACTCCCAAAATGTTAAACCTAACCTTTAATTATATCATGTTTTTATCTAAAATCAAGAAAGTGATTATTTTTCCGTAAAATTACACTTAATACCTGCCAAAATAAAAATGCAAATGAAAAACCAATAATTACTCCAGCCAAGCAATCACCTAAAAAATGATAATTTTGACAAACCAAAGCAGTAATCATAAAAATTAGCATAAATATCCATAGAAACCAATGTGTTGGAGATAAAAAGATAAGTATACTACAACAATATGCAGTAAATACTGAATGTCCAGAAGGAAACGAGCCTAGATTAGCAAATCCATGCAACCAATTAAACCCATAAACATTATCATGAATCAGTGATAGATTACGATTAAGCCAAGTATCAGGCCAATAGCGTCCAAAAATAATTTTTAGTGAATGTTTTGCAAGCTCACTCAATTTTAAACCAGATAAGAACCAAATAATTATAATGATTTTGCGTAAAAATAAGCCACCGAGATTAGTATTATTAATAAATATAACGTTTGAAATAATTAAATAATAAACTAAAATCAACAAAATAAAAATAGGCAACCATTCGCTAACTAAATGCAAAAAACTATTACGACTAATCAGCATTGCACCTGAACTAACTAACCATAAAGCAAAACTACGATCAATGTAAACTACAGAAAAAATTGTTGCCAACACTAGCATAATCAAGATTGGCAACGGTTTATTTAATAAATATTTACCCATTATGACGTAAAACAGTAAAGCACTCTAAATGTTGTTTTAATTTTTCTGGTTGAGCATAGTATGGAATTACTCGATCAATTGCATTACCACAAAAATTCGTTAATACGGAATAATGCATTAGGTTTGCTCCACCAATATCATTGAGTGATTTATCATTTAATACTAAATAATAATCTCCTATGTGTGGTAAATCAGATGCGTTATGAACCTTAATATGTTGATTAATACTATAAAATTCTAAAGCAGACCAACCAATATCTAGGTCATAAACATCTGCTGATGGTTGCTGATTTAAAAATTTGGCTAAATTATAACCAACGTCATAAGTACGACAAATAGCTAAATTTACAACTAGAGCAAAAGCAAAAAATGTATTAATCGCTACACTTGGAAAAATAATCGCTCGTTCTAAGTAGCTTAATGAATGATTTTTTAGAAAAATAATAATTAAACATAAAGGAAGTAATACACCAACTATCAACCATGAAGCATGAAATAAGTAGATATTTGCACCAAATGCAAGAATTAAAATTAAAATACTCAGACTAAATTGTATTTTCGCTACTGACGAAAGCTGTAATTTTTCATGTAAATAGTTAGCGCAAATAACTGCAGCAAATGGCATAATAATATTTGTATAATGATCTAACTGAAACTTAGTAGCGCTAAACATAATAAACGTAGGCCAAAAACTCGCCCATAAAAAAACAGTTTTAGCTTTACTAATGTCTGAACTGGATCTAAAATTACGAATAGATTGATAGGTTGCAAAAATAAAAATTAGACTCCATGGTAAAAAAGCCCATAGAAACGTATGAACAAAGAAAAATGGATTCCCATGATTATTGACAATTGGACCACTATTAAAAAATCTTCCAAACTGACTACCCCAAAAATACCACTCCAAGCCAGATACATTAGTTTTTCCAAATACTACTAAATTAGGATGTGCGTCAAACTGTAAATATAGACAAATTAACTCAGGTAAAATAAATAGTAAACTTAAAACAAACGCAAGTAACCATTTAGGGCTAATAATTCGTGAATATTGCCTACGATAAAACCACGTAATTACTAAACCACTAAAAATAGTAACAACTACAAATATACCCTTTGTCATCATGGCACAGGCAGTAAATAAACTTGCTAATACTAAAGATTTGAAACTAAATTGATAGTCATAACGTAACCAATAATATACAGCAGGAACAATTTGCCCCAATAAATAGGCTTCAGCACGAACATCAACTGATGCAGACAGCATTAGATGTACACTAGTTAAATAAATTAATAATGCAACAATAGCAACATCATCAGAGTTATAAATAAATTTAGCCAGTCGATATGTGTAAATTCCACCTAATAAATGAAATAAAAAGCCAGGTAAGAAATAAGCAAATGAGTTTATGCCAAAAACTTTGAAAGATAAAGCAGTAACCCAAAATGGAAAATGTGGTTTATCTAACCATGGCGATCCATCGGAAAAAAGACGCACCCAATCATTGCTTAATACCATATGTTTAGCAATATTTGCATATAACAACGGATCATCATTACGTAATAATGGTTCAAAAACACCCAAGCCATTAATAAAAATGGATAATCCAATTACAAACCAAATTAATTTACGATTCATAATCATTTAAGTTTATTTCCTAATCTAAACAAATTATTGTATAATCAACCAAATTACACTAACAACACACTTAACAATCAATTACAACAAGTACCAAAATGACAAATTCTATCTATGACTTTACCGTAACCACAAATGATGGACAAATTATAAAACTATCTGACTTAAAAGGAAAGGTAATCCTAATTGTCAATACTGCAAGTCGCTGTGGATTTACGCCACAATATATTGAACTAGAGTATTTGTATCGCAAGTACAAAAATCAAGGATTAATTATCCTTGCATTCCCATGTAACCAATTTGCTAATCAAGAGCCAAAAAACGACCAACAGATTGCTGATTTTTGTAAAAATTTTTACGATATTAGCTTCCCAATTATGCAAAAAACCCTAGTAAATGGTTCTCAAGCCAATCCATTATTTAAGTTTCTCAAACAGAAAGCACCTGGAATTCTAGGGTCTATAAATATTAAATGGAATTTTACGAAATTTTTAATAAATCATGATAGCAGCGTGATTGTTCGCTATAGTCCAATTACAAAACCTAAGGTGTTTGAAGTTGGTATCCAAAGTTTATTAGCTGAAATTAACCAATAATTACTAATTGTCTTCATTAGCAATATGAAATAAAATTGTTTTACATTGGCTACAATTACGTAAATTCGTAATACGAATAGTTTTTGAGCTTTTACATTTATAACAAATAATATCTCCATTTGGCTTAACACAATGTGGGTGGTTTTTGCGATAATCATTAATATCGCCTATTTTATCTAATTGTCGAGAATAACGCATTAGTCTTAACTGATCTCTTATCATAAAAATCACTACTAATACTACTATAGACACAATCATAAAAATAACATAGTGAATAAACGTACCCATTTTATACCAATCTAAAAATTAATTAGTGATTTTACCATTTATGACATTTTCCAACTTAATCAAATTTAATAATTTTATT
>DYTA01000063.1 GCA_020726205.1 Nitrosospira multiformis | reverse complement strand
GATGATTCTGTCCTATATGATAATTCTCAATACTATATTAAAAAGATTTATGTAAATTATTTTTGTAGAATGTTAATTACTTGCTGTTCTAGATCTACAGTGACCAGATTTACGGCATCGATCATTTGCTGACTAATTTCTTGGTCAGGTAGATATCTCTCACCTTCAATACCCCAAAATGAAATATTGCTAATGTTAATTCCTAAAACTTGTGCTAATGCAATAGATGGTGACACACCTAAATTATGCGAAGATAGCATACCAGAAAATCCAATAATCTCTTCTGCATGTAGTTTATAGATGTTTCCTGTTTCAAGAAGATTTGTTTTAACCATGTCGACCAAAATTATATTTTCATATCCTTGTTGTAAATAATCTAATAAATTTAGTCCTGGACGATTTTCAGCTTCAATTCGTAATGTGCCATTATTTATATAAGGTTGAATGCTCTCCATATGAGAAAGCTGGTCAGCTACAAACCAACCAGCTTGATCATCGGCAAAAGGAGAACCTATTCCTAATACCAGTAATCTCATTTATTTACGAGTCACATTTAAAGTCAAGAAATGTGATGAACATGAAATGCATGGATCATAGTTACGAATAACCATTTCAGCATGTAATTGAATTTCATGGTCTGGACGATCTAAACCAAATTTTTCTAATGCAATACGTAAGTTAGCTTCAATACATGGTAAATTTTGTGAGGTAGGTGCAGAAATACGAATATTGGTTGCCTTACCTTCTGCATTAAACGTAAAATGATCAATCTGAACTCCACGTGGAGCCTCAACAGCAAACCATGCATCACCAGCACATACTTTTTCTGGTGCACTTGGTGTGTCAGTATAGGTATAAGCGTGACATAGTTGTAACGCACGCTCCAAAGCCCAATAACTACCAACCGCACGCGCAATTACTGAATGGAACATGTTTTTACTTGGGAATTGAACACCTGTTGCATTTGCCATGTCTTGAATGTGTTTTGGTAAACGATCAAAGTTTAAGTTAATCCGTGATAATGGACCTAATAGAATTGGACGACCATCTAAAGTAGTTGAATGTAATGCGGTCGACTGTGGAGCATGAAATTCACGGAAGTGTTTATCATAATCATTAACATGAAATTCTAGTCCATCTGAAGTCACAATATGATCTGCAATAACTGGATATTCCGTTGGATGACGCAAGCTAACTTGTGTAAATGGAATCGTTGTATCTGGGAATGTTAATCCTGATACAAATTTGATTACATCTTCAGCATCTTTCAAAGCAGCTTCTAGACGTGGAATAAAAGCTTTAACCGCTGATTCTTTTGGCGAGTGCCAGAAACCACCAAGTTTTACGCCATTTGGATGAACTGAACGCCCACCAAAAAGTTTCATAATGTCATTACCTAAATGTTGCAAGCGAACACCACGTAACACTTCATTTGGGTAGTCTTTAGCCATTTCGATACCTGAGCGATAACCCAAGAAATCAGGTGTAGCCAATAAATGAATGTGTAAGTATTCAGATTGAATCCATTGACCTAACATCATTAATAAACGTGCATCTTTTGCCCATTGAGAAATCTCAATACCAAACACTTGCTCCATCGCACCTGCTGCTGCTGTCTGATAAGCTAACGGGCAAATACCACAAATACGAGCTACTGCATCAATAATCTCATTTGGAGCACGACCTTCTAGAAATTTTTCAAAATAACGAGGCGGTTCGTAAATACGTACGTCACATTTTGTAATTTGACCTTTAGTGATTTCTAGATCTAATGCGCCTTCACCTTCTACGCGAGCTAAAATAGGAATTTCAATTTTCGTAGTTTTATCTAAACTCATGAGTTATTCTCCCTGTAATCCAGCATCTTGGCTGTTAATAAATTGGAATTTATGAGTGATTTGTTGTTCAGTTAAACCCATATCACGGAATTGCTGTTTTAATGCTTTAATATTTGCATATTTTGATGCACCAAAGCAACCATAGCAACCACGACCCAATGAAGGGCATAGCGCTTCACAGCCATTTGCTGTTACAGGACCTAAACAAGGTTCGCCTTTAGCAACCATAACACATGTGATACCTGCGTGTTTACATGACACACATACAGAGTCAACATTTTTTTCTGGCTCTACACCAAATAAAATCGCACGTACTGCACTTACTAATTGAATTGATGTGATTGGGCAACCTGGAATTTCAAAGTCAACAGGCACATATGCACTAATTGGTTTTGCGGTTGGTAAATCTTCAGCAATAATAACGTCTGTACGTTGTGGATATACACCTTCTTGCCAAGATAATAAACCTTTTTCATCTTGGTAATTACGTAATGCTTGAATACCACCAGTAATTGCACACGCACCAATACATAACACATATTTTGCTTTTTCACGAATCATTTCTAAGCGATGAATATCGTGTTTAGTATTTACAGAACCTTCAATAATTGCTAAATCTACTTCAGCAAACTCATCTAATGGACCAGCTTCAGCAAAATGCACAATATCAACCAACGTTGATAGTTCCAATAAAGATACCGCATCATTAATGAATGCTAATTGACAACCATCGCATGAACTAAATTTATGTACGGCAACTTTAGGCCGTGCTGCTAAACCTAATAATTTATCATGAGCTGACATTTTATAGTCCTTTCACTTTTAATAACTCTTCGCAAGCTGGATACGGATACACCGCACCATCTTTACAAACAAATTGTGCACCTAATTGGCAATGACCACAATGACCAATTGCACATTTCATACTACGCTCTAAACTAATATAAACATTTTCAGGTTTAACACCCGCTGCGATAAATGATTTAGCTACACCAATCATCATTGGTTCTGGCCCAACGCACATTACAATTGAATTAGCATAATCTACACCTAGTTCAGGAATAAAGTTTGTTACAAATCCTTTACCCCATGTCCATTTACCATTATCAACTGGTTCTGCATTACTAGTAGCCATGTAGACTTTAGTTTCTGGTGAGTTGTTCCAACGTGTGTACATATCTTCATAAATCAATAAATCAGATGTACGAATTCCGTGCAATACACGTAATTTACCATATTGTTTACGATTTTTTAATACTTCTTCAGTAGCCGCAACTAACGGTGCATTACCTAAACCACCAGTTACGATGATTACGTCTTTACCCTTAGCTTCTTCCATTGGCCATGCTGTACCAAATGGTCCACGAATACCAACTTTGTCACCAGCTTTTAATTTAGCCATACCTTTAGTGATGCGACCAACTACTTGAATAGTATGCTCAAAACGACCTGGTTGATGATTACGGTCATTTACAATTGAAATAGCAACTTCACCAACACCATATAAGTAAATCATGTTGAATTGACCTGGGCGGAAGAAATATTTACTATCAATTGCTGGATCTGTAAATTTTAAGCGAATTGTAAAAATATCATGATGTTCTTGAATAAATTCAACAACCTCAACCTCAAAAGGCGTATAAGCATCATTTGTATATAACATTATTTTCTCTCTTACTTACAAATTGCGTTAATTTCGTCAACCACGTCAATTTTGACAGGGCACCATGTTACACAACGTCCGCAACCAACACAACCTTTAGTTCGGAACTGGTCACGCCAAGTTGAGAATTTATGAGTTAACCATTGACGGTAACGGTATTTAGTATCTTCACGGTAAGTATCACCATGCGTATAACTATGATCAATGCTAAAACAAGAATCCCATTCTCGAGTGTGATTAGTTTCAGTACCTAATACATTTGGTTCATCACGTTCTGTATGGCAGAAACAAGTAGGACAAACTTGTGTACAGCTACCACAAGATAAACAACGACTAGCTATATCATCCCATTGAGGATGTTCTAGATTTGCCATTAATTTAGCTTCAACTTCTTTAATTGGAGGTAATGTTTTTGTTTGTGCTTCTGCTGCTGCTTCAATACGAGATAACGCTGCTTGAGCTTGACCACCACTTGCTGCCGCTAAATTTAGTGTATCAAGTAATACACGACCTTTTTCTGAACCAACTTCAACAACAAAACCTTCGTCGTTTAATTCGGTCATTGCTAAGTCAAAACCTTTATCCGCAAACGGGCTATCGCCTAATGCAGTACAGAAACAATTTGAATGTGATTTTGTACAGTTCATCGCAATCAAAAATTGATTTTCACGACGTTTAACATAGCGTACATCATTGTATGAATTTTCCATAAATACACGATCTTGAATTTCAATACCACGTAAATCACATGGACGAACACCAAAAACTGCAATTTTTTCAAATTCAACAATAGGTTCAAATGCTAATTTACCTTCGTCGTTACGTGCGACTTTCCATACGTTTTCTTTAGCTTTAAATAACATCGGTTTTACTGATGTAGTTGGTAGCGTAAAACCAAAAGCATGTTTATGTTCTGTTTTAGTTACTTCATAGTGACCAGGTGCTTGAGCATCATGGTATCCCCATGGTAATTCAGATGATTTATTTAAATCGTCATAACCAATTGATCCATCATGGTAGCGTGGAGCAACACATTTGTAGCCGTCTGATTTTAACGCAGACAACATATCATCAATTCGTTGATGAGGTAAAAAATAATAGTGACTCATAAAGCCTACTCCCAATTATTATATAAACTTATTGCAATAGCTACAAACACTGTAACCATATTTAATCAGTTATTATAGCAGAAGGGTAATATAATATCCACAATTATTACATTGATTTTATTGTGGGTGAATAGCTAACTAATTTAGTAGGTTATACCAGGTTGATTTTATGTATTATAGTATTATTAATGATGATTTTTATGGTAGGGTAATTAAAAATAAACCACCTAAAATAAGGTGGTTTATAACAATATGTTGCTTTAGCAGATTCTTGGTAATTGTTCACCTGTTAGCCAGTCGACTCTTCTAACACCTCCAAAGCTAGTTGTCATAGTTACAAAAGTTTCATCTAAACTTTGTACTTCAGCAATAATTGATGCATTTTTTCCTAGTGGGTGTTTTCTCATTTCTGCTACAATCGCATCTGCATCACCTGCATCAGCTAAGATAATTACCTTACCTTCATTTGCGACATGAAGTGGGTCTAAGCCTAATAACTCACATAATCCACGGACATTATCATTAACTAAAATATTATCTTCCAATAAATTAATGCCAATATTATAGAATGAAGCCCATTCATTAATAGTAGCTGATAGTCCTCCACGAGTAGGATCTCGCATACAACGAATTTGAGGATTAATTTTTAATACATTTTCAAGTAATTGATTTAGTGCTGCACAGTCTGACATTATATCTGTAGAAAAATCTAATCCTTGTCGTTTTGACATAATCGCCATACCATGATCTGCAATTGATCCATTAATAATTATCTTGTCACCAATTTTAATCTTTGGTGTGATTTTTACGCTATCATCAATTACACCAATACCGCTAGTATTAATGAAAATACCATCACCTTTACCTTTTTCAACTACTTTGGTATCGCCTGTAACGATTAACACACCTGCATTGTGTGCTTCACGAGCCATGGTTTCTACAATTGTTTTCAAATCTTGAAGTGGAAAACCTTCTTCAATAATAAAGCCAACTGACAAATATAATGGTTTCGCTCCTGAAACAGCTAAGTCATTAATTGTTCCATTTACTGCTAGAGAGCCAATGTTACCACCATTAAAAAAAAGCGGAGATACAACATAGCTATCAGTTGAAAAGGCTAGTCGTCCATTTGGTTGTGGTAGTATTGCTTGATCTGATTGTTGGGCTAAATATTCATTATCAAATTCTTTTAAAATTAGCTGATTAAGTAATTGATACATAGCTCTTCCACCTGCACCAATGGTTAAATCAATATTTTCTTTTAAATTAAGTTTCATGTTATTTATTTACTCCATATTGATAGATTGCAGCACAGGCACCTTCACTTGACACCATACAAGCACCCATTGGGTGTTCAGGGGTACAACCTTTACCAAATAATTTACAATCTTGTGGTTCTTTTAAGCCACGTAATATTTGTGGACATTCGCAGGCTTTTACATCGTTACTTTGAAAGTTTGGTATTGAAAATGCTAGTTCTGCGTCAAATTGGCTATATTTATCTGCTATTTTTAGTCCACTATGTGGGATTGAACCTAGACCTCGCCAGCTAAATTCATCACGAATAGTTAATGCATCAGCAATCATTTTTTGTGCATTTTGATTACCTGTTGCTGAAACTGCACGTGAGTATTGATTAATAATTTCAACCGAGTTTTTATTGATCAAATCAACTAAATATAAAATTGATTGCAGAACATCTAATGGTTCAAATCCTGCAATAACAATAGGTTTCTGGTATTCTTCTGAAACTTTTTTATATGCATCAGAACCGATTACGATACTAACGTGTGATGGACCAATAAAACCATCAATTTTAACTTCTGCATTATGTAAAATAGCTTTCATTGCAATTGGCGTTAGTACATGATTACAGAAAACTTTAAAATTGGTTAAACCTAAACGTTGTGCTTCTAATATAGCATGAGCTGTTGGCGGTGTAGTTGTTTCGAAGCCAATTGCAAAAAATACAACAGTTTTTTGAGGGTTATTTATCGCTAAATTAATTGCATCTGTTATTGAGTAGATTATTCTAATATCGGCACCACGAGATTTGGCTTTAATTAAACTGTCTTGTTTATCACCTGGCACACGAATCATATCTGCATATGAACACAAAATAACATTAGGTT
>DYTA01000062.1 GCA_020726205.1 Nitrosospira multiformis | reverse complement strand
TCATTGAAGTGAGATACAATTTTCGAATGCATAGCAGTTACTCCTTAACATTATCATTATTTAATAAGTTATCTGAAATACAAATAAATTATTTATTTTGACTTGCAAGTAGTATAACAAAAATTATTAACTTCTGTTGTTGCTATGCACTAAAGTTACTGAAGAAATATTTTCTATTTAGCTGTAATTTGGATCACATTTTGAGCAATTAACATTGAACCACACATAACAGAACCAAATTCACAGTCATCACCAATAGCTAGAATATTTTGATAAATATCTTTCATATTTCCAGATATCGTTAAATTGTCTACAAAGTGGCTAATTATGCCATTTATGACGACTAGCCCTGATGCTCCTACAGAATAATCACCAGTAACCATATTGAGTCCATTGCCAATTGTTTCTATAATAATAATTCCATCTTTCATTTGACTAGCAAGAGAAGGTAAATTACCAGAAAAATTACTGGTGATTTGTAGATTATGGTTACCACCAGCATTTCCTGTTGATTTAAGCCCCATTTTACGAGCCGAGTAGCTTGATAGTAAATATCCATTTACTATTCCATCTTTTATTATGTGTCGTTTTGAAACTTGACTACCTTCATTGTCAAAATAACAACTAGCGAGACCTTGTTTAATAAATGGATCTTCTGTAATAGATATCCATTCAGGCATAATTTTAGTATTGATACTATCATTTAAAAAACTTAAGCGACGATATAAATTACCACCACTTAATGCACCCATTAGGCTTCCGATTATAGATTTAGCTATTGAACTTTCAAAAATTATTGCAGGTTTTCCTGAATTATAACTTCCCTTATTTAGTCGACGAATAATTTTTTGAGTTGCTATATTAGCTAAAACTTGATTGTCTAAAAGATCTGTAAATTTTCTAGTTGAACTGTACCAATAATCAGTTTGCATACCATGCTCATTTTCACCGATTAGGCTGATGTATTTTGAGTAACGTGTAGTTTGATATCCATGAGATAATCCATTACTGCTAGCTGTAATAAAATTATATTTTGTTAAGCTAATTGAGGCACCGTCTGATGATTTAATATATTTATTGTTAAGGGAAATATTTTCTAAATCTTTTGCTTGGCTAATTAAGTCAATATTATTGATTGAATATGGGTTAAATAATTCTAGATCAAAATTATATTTTGGCGCAATTAAATCCTGTTCTAGAATTCCATTTGCGGAGTCTTCTTCCGTGAAAGTTGCTATGTCAATAGCCTGTTGAATTATTGAATCAAGGTGATCAACTTTGATGCTACTAATTCCTATATTTCCTTTTTTATGTCCCTTGAATACAGTTATAAGTAATTGATTTTCATGGCTTGTTTCAAAATTTTCAATGCCTTGATTTAATATCTCCACATCTGTTGAAATACTTTCACTTAATTCGACTTGTATGTCACTTGCGCCAAGTTTTTTCGCTTTGGTTACGATTTCGGATGCAATTTCTTGCAGTGTTACTTGTGGATATAGAAAATCTAATTGTGCCATAATTTTGTCCAGTTATTCCAATAATTGTATAAGAGCTATATTTTACATTAAATCTAGGTTGAAAATATAGTAAGATAACGGCTATACGAATACTTAGAATAGAGATTTATGAATACAAATTTAGAGCATGATATGGAAGATAGCTCTCTTCCTAGCAGAACCAAGCGTAAAGAGCAAGTAGAAGAGCTTCAGTATTTAGGTATTGAATTAACTAAACTATCTAAAGAAAAAATAAAAAAATTAGATTTACCTGAAAACTTGCGCGAAGCTATCAAGGAGGCACAACGCTTAACTGCAAATGGTGCAGTGCGTCGTCAAAATCAATATATTGGTAAATTGATGCGTAATGTAGATGCAGAAAATATTCGCCAACAGCTAAATTATCTGAATGGTGATTCGATTAAATCGACACAAATTTTACATTTAGCTGAAAAATGGCGAGATCAGCTTTTGGATAGTGATAGCTCATTAAATCAATTTATTGAAAATTATAGTGATTTTGATATAGGTGAGTTGCGATCGCTAATTAGAGCTGTACGTAAAGAACGAGAGTTACAGGTAAATCGAAATTTTACAAAATTATTTCGTTTTATTAAAATCGTTATTGAGGAGCATAATAAATGAATCAAATCCAATTAATAGTAATTTGTATTATCACTATTTTAGTTGTTTCAATTATTGGTTTTTATTTATATCAAGAAAAAAAATTTAAAAAAATTGTGGAAAATAACTTCAATCAATCCATTGATGATGCCTTACAAAAAAATAATGGAGTAGTTTTTGAAAATCAAGATTCTGCTTTACCTAATAGTTTTGAAAAATCTGAGCGTAGCGTCGAATTTGTTTCTGATGAAAGAGCAGATAAGATAGATTTTCTGGATAATTTACCTATGCCTTTATCTGGTGATGAGCTATTGCCACAGGGTAGTAATGTTGTTGAGGATGTAAGATTTGCTGCATTTGATAATATTAAATTTCCATTTCAGAGTAAAGTTAGTCAAAATTTTGATTACGTGATTGATATTTATTTCCCGAAAAGCATCAAATTGAAATTTTTGCCAGAAGTAACACAGTACATAAATAAGACCTCTAGTTATTTTATTTTGGAAAAAAATTCTGGTTGGCTATTATTCGAAAGCGGTAAAAAATATCAAGCTGATGGAATTAAGTTAATTATTAATATTGTTGATGTAGGAGGAGTTTTATCTTCTTTGCAATTAACTAATGTTTATAATGAACTTAATAATTTTGTTCAAAAACATAATGGTTTTATTCGACACAATGATTTAGAATTAGAAATTCGCAAAATTCAACAACAATTAAAACACTTACCTGACGTTAAAGCTGAGTTGGAGCTATTTATTGTGAATAAAGATCCTGTTAATTCACGGCAACTAGATAAATTTTTTACTAGTAGTGGTTTAAGTAATTGGAATGGTATTTACAGTTATAAAGATGATGGTTATAGTGTTTTTGAGATTAGAGATGAGCAAGATAAGGCATTAAAACAAGATAGTGATTATCGTGTGTTGATGATTATTTCTAAGTTACATCATCAGAAAGATCCTCATGCATCTTTAGACAAAATATTTGATTTTGCTGAAAATTATATGCAGTATTTTGAATCTCGTTTATTAACTAGTAATCGTATGATAATGACAGATAAAGAGTTTACTATGTTAGATAAACATATTAAAAATTATGTTAGCACCTGTCAACGTAAGGGCGTTGTATTAGGTTCTGAATTAATTCAGCGAGTATTGCCGTAATTTTATGACCTCATCATTTGGTGAGGTTTTTATTTTATTGTTTAGTTTTACTATGTAACTTTTGTTTGGAATAATTCTTTAATATGTCAGATTTATTTAGTAATTTAGATGTAGAAATATCACCAATAGAGCAACAGATAATAAAATTAGTTCAGGATTTGAACTATTATAATTTGTACTATCATACGTACGATAATCCACAAATTAGCGACGAAGAATATGATAAATTATTTCGTGAGCTTGTTGTGCTCGAGGAACAATACCCACAATTTAAGCAAAAAGATAGCCCAACATTAAAAGTTGGTGGTGAGATACTTGATAAATTTAATCAAATTACACATGATACGCCAATGCTTTCATTGGGTAATATATTTTCACAGATGGATGAAACAGATGTTCTGTTGCGTCATGGTGAATTATTTGGATTTAACAATCGCTTAATCAAAGAATTGGCTTGTGATAATGAGGATTTAGAATTTGTTGCATCACCCAAATATGATGGTGTAGCGATTAGCCTGTATTATCGTAATGGTAAATTACTTCGTGCAGTTACCCGTGGTGATGGTTATACGGGAGAAGATGTTACCAATAATGTACAAACCATTCGTAATATACCATTATCTTTACCTACTGAATTTAATGATGTTGTCGAGCTAGAAGTTCGTGGTGAAATACTTATTTTAACCCAAGATTTTATTACACTAAATCAAAAGCTAGATGCTAGTGGTGAGAAAAAATTTGCCAATCCACGTAATTTGGCTGCAGGTAGTATTCGTCAATTAGATAGTAAAATTGCAGCCACTCGTCCATTGAAATTTTATGCTTATGCGTTGGCTAAAATTGACGCTCAGATTAAATTTAATCTATTCAGTGATGAACTGGCTTTCCTCAAACAATTAGGCTTTACTATTGCAGAAGAGTGTGCTGTTTTGCGTGGTTCAAATGAATTAATTAATTATTATGAGCAAATGCTAGCTAAACGAGATAGTCTATCCTATGGTATTGATGGCGTGGTATATAAAATTAATTCTCTTGAATCTCAGCAAAAATTAGGATTTGTAGCACGAGCACCTCGTTTTGCAATTGCACATAAATTTCCAGCTCAAGAGGTTGAGTCAATTTTACTTGATATTGATGTACAGGTTGGGAGAACTGGAGCATTAACGCCAGTGGCTAAAATAAGCCCGGTGAACGTTGGTGGCGTGGTTGTAACTAATGCTACATTGCACAATTTAGACGAAATTTTGCGTAAAGATATTCGTATTGGTGATGTAGTGGTAGTGCGGCGTGCTGGTGATGTCATTCCTGAAATTGCCCGTAGTGTTATTGATAAACGAACTAAGGAATTAGCGATATTTAAGATGCCAGAATCCTGTCCTGCTTGTGGTTCGCACGTTGTTATGGAAGAAGGTTTAGCGATATTACGCTGTAGTGCAGGAATTTACTGTGTTGCGCAGAAAAAACAAGCAATTACTCATTTTGCTAGTAAATTAGCCTTTAATATTGATGGCTTAGGTGAAAAAAGTGTTGATCAATTGGTTGAGAGTAACTTAATTAACTCAGTGCCTGATATTTTTCGTTTGACGGTAGATAAAATATGTGGATTAGAACGTTTTGCGCAAAAGAGTGCGAGTAATTTGATTGCAGCAATAAATCAAAGTAAAAATACTACGTTAGCTCGCTTTATTTACGCTCTAGGTATTCGTCATGTTGGTGAAGCATCGTCAAAAGACTTATCTAAGGCTTTTGGTAATTTAGAGAAATTACGTTTGACAAGCAAAGAAGAATTGCTACAGGTTAAAGATATTGGTGAAATTGTTGCTAATTCAATTTTAGATTTTTTTGCCGAAGATCATAATAACCAAGTCTTGAATGAATTAATTGAATTAGGAATTAATTATCCAGAAGTAGAAGCAAAAAATCTTTATCATCCAAATGTTACTGCTAAAACATATGTAATTACGGGTAGTTTTGTAAATTATAAACGAGATGAAATTAAGGCTAAGTTAGAAGATTTTGGTGCAAAAGTAGTTAATAGTGTTTCTAAAAAAACTGATTATGTTATCGTTGGTATTGATGCAGGTAGTAAATTAGATAAAGCTCGTGAGCTCGAGCGTAATTTAATTAATGAAGAAGAGTTATCAATATTGATAAAGGAGCTTGCTTAATGGTAAAAGAAGTTGTTATTCGTGAAGCAACAAGAGATGATCTAGCTGGATTAAATAAGCTGATAAATCAATTAGGGCACTCAATATCTAGTGATGAGATGGATGCAATTTTGACGAGATATTTGCAGACTCCAAATCATCATGTATTTATAGTTGAACTATACGGTGAGGTTATTGGATGTGCTGGATTGATTATTTGCCATTATTTGACTAAATATGCTAATTTTTCGCAGCTTGTTTCATTTGTTATTGATGAACGTTTTAGAAATCAACAAATTGGTAGTATCTTACTGTCATATTTAGAAAATTACTCACAAGAGCATGGGTGTGTTAAAATTCAGCTTACAAGTGGTTTACACCGTCAGGTAAGTGGTGCACATCGATTTTATTTAAATAATGGTTATAGAATTGGTACGACGAAATTTTTTATAAAAGAGTTAAATTAAGGAGTAATTAAGATGTACTTATGCGTAGATATTGGAAACTCACAAATTCATTGTGGTGTTTTTGATGCTGATGAGTTAAAAATTCAGTTTCGGCATAATACAAGCCATGTTGGTTCATCAGATCAGTTTGCGATGTTTTTATTACAGGTATTACGAGAAAATCAGATTGATCCAAAACTTATTACAAAAGTTGCAATTGCCTCAGTTGTGCCTTCTGTTGATTATAGTGTTACTGCTGCATTTTTGAAGTATTTTAACCTACAACCATTATTCTTACAACCAGGAATAAAAACTGGGATTAAAATTTCATCAAATAACTCTAGTGAAATTGGTGCAGATTTGATTGCTGGTGCGGTCGGAGGAATTACCAAATATCCAAATAAACATTTATTAATTTATGATTTTGGGACTGCAACTACTGTGATTTATATTACGCCACAAGCTGAATTTATTGGTGGGGCAGTTTTACCTGGTATTAGATTGATGATGGAGAGCTTACAAAATAATACGGCAAAATTATTTACAGTAAATAGTTCTGCACCGTTACAACCTATTTCTAGAGATACAAGAAATGCGATTCAATCTGGTTTATATTATAGTCAAATAGGTGCAGTCAAAGAACTAATTGAACAAGTGACCAAATCATATCAAATTAAACGGGATGAACTAATTGTTATCGGTACAGGAGGATTTGCACCATTATTAAATACGTCTCAAGTATTTGATGAAATTGTGCCAGATTTATTGTTGTTAGGGCTACGAGAAGTAGTTAAATTAAATAGTTAAAATATATTAAAAGGACCCGAATTCAAATGCGAAACGCAAAATAATTTAGAGTAAAATATCAAATTATTT
>DYTA01000061.1 GCA_020726205.1 Nitrosospira multiformis | reverse complement strand
AAAAAAACAAATTCCATCGGGGATTTAATTTTGCAAGAAGCTTTAAAACTTAGTTTTAAAAAAAAAGTAACTGTTTGAGATTAATTTATTATTTTGTACAAAATTTTCTACCATTCAAATTTGTTAGTTCTTAGTTGTAACGTTATTTTTATTAGCTATTTAAAAGAATTAATCAAGTCTAAAATATAATTCATATTCATAATTACTTGCAATTACAATGTTTTTAAAAAGCACGTCAGATTTGTCAACAAAAGCGATGAAATTAAGCAAATTAATCTCAGAAGGCGGTTATTCCGACGATTTTAAACCGTTTTATTCTCGCAATTTGTATATTGCCGAAAATTGAAACGCGCGGACCGATAACCAATCAAAACATTGCATTTGCTGCCGATTCATTTATCAGACAATTACCTGAACCTTACATTACTTATTTATCGCTAAATTTTATTAAAACTACCGCAGTTAAAGAAGATTTTTTTTAAATATTAGTTGAAGATGAAGGGAAAAAGCAACTATTTCAATTATTATCAAAAGGGAGTTGCTTGTCGCACTCAAATTATTTTAGAATGCAGCCAGACAAGTTGGAAATATTTTGGAATAGTTTTTATAACTATTTTGGTGAGCCTAAGCTAATACTTGTAGCATTCAACTTGTTTAATGTTGCTTCTGGCGATATAAATTTTTTGGTATTTAAAAATGGAAAAGTTGCTTTTTTTACAAATTTTACAACCGATTAATTTATAATCAGTTAGTTGTTAGTTCTTTGTTTCACAAATTTTAAAATCTTTTGTAGCTGGCAAATAATTTGGTATTTCGAAACAAATATTGCTTAATATTTTTCGCTTTGAGTAAGTATTTATTTGTTAGGGTGTTTTGGATTGCTTCACCTACTAGCATACGCACCTTGTGAACCGTACCCAGCAAGTTACTTTTACTTTTTTCCTATATAGATATACATTTATGAGGAGCTATCATTTATAAAAAATATATACCTATTGCAAAAATAAAAAAAAAGTGGAATAAAAAAAATTAAGTGAGAAGAAGGAAAAGTAAAAAAAACCAACAAAAGCTCACCCAGTATTTTGCAAGCAGCACAAGTGCCCGCACTTTACGGTGCTATTTTGGGGGAAAAGAAACTTCTTATTTTTAAAATTGTAAACTATAACTAATTGAAGGAATTATCGGAAAAAGGCTAAATGAATATAATTTCCTTTGTCCCTCACTATCATAATCAAAATATAAATAATAAGGATTTAAGCGACTATAGGCATTATACGCACCTAGAGAGAAAACTCGTATTCCTTTTGGAACTGTTTTTGTAAAATTCAAATTTATATCTAATCTATGATAAGTAGGTGTTCGGTAATTATTTCGTTCGCCATATAAATGCACCTCATCATAAATATAGCCAATTCTTTGATTATCTTGCCAATCTAAAACATAAAGTTCGTATTTTGTAGATGGTAAACTTATAGCTGTTCCACTTGAAAACACCCAAGAAGTTGAAAGGTGTATCTTTTCATTAAATTTATGATTTAATACAATCGAAATTTCATGCCGTCTATCAAATTTATACGGAAAAGGCTTACCCGAATTCAAATTCTCGAACCTACGCATGTTTTTTGAAAGAGCATAAGAAATCCAACCGGTAGTATTTCCATTTTTTTTATGGAGCAGCAATTCTAAGCCTAAAACTTTTCCTGTTCCATCTTTTTCTACTTTTTTTGACCAATCCGTTGTTCCTGAAAAGAAAGATGCACCTTCGTTGAATTCTATCAAATTACTCATCGTTTTATAAAATGCTTCGAGACTCCAATCTATGCTATGTTTTTTATTTATTTTCCCCGCAAAACCAACTGCAAAAAGCGATGACTTTTCATTAGGAACATCTTTAGTTGCAGGCACCCATAAATCGGTAGGTAAACCGGCGTCGTTATTCGATAAAAGATGAACGGCTTGCGACATTTGTGAAAAGGAAGATTTTATTGATAAATTTCTGTTAAATTTATAATTACTTATAAACCGTGGCTCAATTGAAAAAATAGGAAAATTACTTTCCAGTAAAGCATTTAAGTGCAAACCTAGATTTACTGAAAAGCTTTTTGTAAGTTGAAATTCGTCTTCAAAATATGAGTATAGTTCAATCGTGTTTATTTGTGGAGAACCAAATGATGTATCTATATTTTGTTCTTGAGTTCCATTTTGAACAAACTTATTCATAGTTGGATTAAACTGATGAGCAATTACTCCACTTCCAAATTTAATTTGATGTTTTTCTAAATAATAATCAAAATCAATTTTTCCGATAATATCATTAATTTTTGAATTAAAATGATTAGAAATAGTTCCAATTTTATTACCTGTTTCTTTATCTGCTTTGAAAATATCAGATTCTGAATTATAAAAGAATTTTGTGTAACCTACGGTTAAATTGCTAAACAAATTGCTATTATAAAGGTGATTCCAGCGAAATGAAAAGTTATGGTTTCCCCAATTCAAATCACTTTCACTTTTAAGTTTATATGGATATTCCGCACTAGTAGTGTAGTCTTTTTGATTAACAAAAAGTCTATCTCTGCCTGAATATAGGCTAAAGTAAAGTCTGTTCTTTTTATTAATTATCTGGTTAATTTTAGCATTTAAGTCATAAAGTGTATAGCCTGCCGAAAATTTGCCTTGTGAATTTAAGTATTGAAAAGCACGTGTAAACAAATCAAATAAACTGCGTCTTGCAGAAATTATAAATGATGATTTATTTGTTTTTATAGGACCTTCAATGGTCAGTTTACTTGTAATTATACCTAATGTATAGCTTCCGGTAAATTCTGACATATTGCCTTCTTTCATTCTAATATCCATTATTGACGATAATCTACCACCATAACGTGCCGGAAAACCACCTTTATAAAGATCTATATTTTTAATTGCCTCTGTATTAAAAACTGAAATAAATCCCCCAATATGATTTACATAGTATAAAGGAATGTCATCAATAAGAATAAGGTTTTGATCCGAACTACCACCTCTTACATAAATATTACTAGTTCCTTCTTTCCCACTTTGAATACCCGGCATTAATTGGAAAGCTCTTAAAACATCAACTTCGCCCATTAACGAAGGCAATTGTTTTAATTCTTGAACTGGAATATTCAAAACACTCATTTGAGGAGTATTTACAATATCTTTTTGTGCCAAAACAACTACTTCACTTAAATATAAACCTTTCTTTAATTGTATGTTTAACTCTTTATTTTCGTGTAAACAAATATCAAGTATTTGTTTTTGATAACCCAGATAACTAAAAGTTAATTGTATTGTGTCATTTATAGGAATATGTAAACTATAAAAACCAAATGAGTTAGAAATAATTCCTTGTTTATTGGAAGAATTGTAAATATGAACACCCGGTAATTGTTCTTTACTTTGATTATCTTCAATAAAACCACTAACAATAACTTGAGAGTAGATAAAAGACTGGGCAAATAAAAAAATAATGGATACTAAATATTTCATGAGTTTTAGCTACGTTTTGCCTATTTTTGAGGAATATTAATTACTTTTAATTTAAAATAAGTTTGGTTATAGGCTGCAAAAATCCCATAGCCATTTTCTACATTGCTATACATATCCACAGGTGTACCAATAAAAATCGAAAATAACGGATATTCAACAACATCTCCTTCTTGTTGGTTGTATTTATGCCGTATCCAATACTTCCTATAATTAAAATAAACCAAACTTGTTGTTCGTAGAATTACATAATTATCTTTTTCAGTTGGGGCAAAGGCTGCTTTGAATTCTCCGCCACAAACTGCTGCCCTAAATTTATTTTTCATTTTATAAATTTTACCATTGAAATATCTATCTGAAAAAATATATGTGTAAGGGTTAGTATCTAATTCGCTATCTGATTTTAAAACGGGGTCAGCAACTTCAAGACCAATTTGAAAATAAATCCAATACAATGAGTCATATTGATAAGGAAACGTTTGTTGAATAAAAAACAATTCATAATAATTTTTGCTTAATGCATCAGAAAATTCGAATTCATAGTCATGATGAGGATCGCCATATTCGTCATAAGTATTACCTGTTGTTTTTGTTCCATTAATAATAGGCGTTTGCTTTGGAATAGTATCCGAAGCAAAAATTGTAGGATAACTCTCTAATTCAACTTTCACTGTATAAATACTATCAACTTGGGGAAATATACTACTTGATTTATAGTTACCTTTACTAATATACTCTAAGTTTTCTATAAATTTATTGTTTTTGTATAAAGAAACTGTTGCATTTTCAACAATTGAACTTTCATTAGATAATATGCCTATAGTCCTTCTTACATTTACAGAAATTAAACTATCCGGACAAATGAAACCGTTTAAAACAAGTTTTTTTTCAATAGACTGTTGTTTAAATTCGATTTCTTTTGAACAGTTTGAATTTAATAGAATGATTGTAATTACAGAGAAAATGAGGTTCTTCATTATAAAATTATCTAATACTAAAATCACGTTACCATTTATTGTACAATAATAATATTAATTAGTCAGCAAGACTACCCTTGCTGACCTTTTCAATATATTACCAAGTATAAGCAAACCTAATTCCATCAATATAGGCTGTTAAAGTCCCATTTACAGTAAAAGCATCACTAAAGAATTTAGGGGAAGAAGACCAAACACCATGAGGAGTTAAGCTGTGATAAAGATTATTAACTGATGGTGCAGAATAAGAGTGTGGTGAAGTTGGGCACATATAACTTGGGTTTCCAGAGCAGCTATATGCAGGTAAGTCATTCCTTTTAACTACATCATAAAGCCCACAACCATATGTAATACCAGTATCATATGAATAATCTCTATATTCATAAGACCAACTGGCACTCATTGAAAAACTTGGCACATAATCTCCGGTATATACCCAGTTTCCCCAAAAATTTTTATTTTGAGCTTCTGCTCTTATTATAAAGGTACAATTTAAAAATTCAGTACAATCAGTACCATATCCAGAACCATACGATTCAGAATGTCCATCAATCCAAACTTTAACTCTTTTTTGTGGTTTGTTTCTCCAATTAAAGTCAAGATAAAACCAATCAATAGGAAACTGTGTCCAATTATGTCCATTTACCCCTTTTATATTTTTGATTCTTTCGTCATCAAAAACAGTTACAATAATATTGTCCTTTTGATAAGTTTTATTTATATTTTTTAATGTTTCAATTTTATTAAAATCTCCATCTTTTATTATTTTAATTGCATCTTTAGTATATTGATGAATTTGATCTCCTATTTTAACAAAACCTTCAATATTTATCAAGTTAGAGGCAGAGTTATCATACAAATTCAAATCAAAATATTTATTTCCGCTATTATCGGTAACTATATGAATAATTTCTGAGTTAAGGGCATTTAAATATTTTTCAGAATGAATTTGTGGCTGAGAAAACCAATATTCTTGTTCGGAAACAGGTAAAGACTTATAATAATGGCTTATTGAATCTTCCGATAGAATTACTTTATTAAAAATATTAGCCTGAGTTTTTATTCCAAGTTTGTTTTCCCATAAATCTACAGAGTGCCTATTTGCATTACTTATTTCAAGTTTTGTAACATCATAAGCCATTTTACTTTCAAATACAAGCATTCCATTTATTACTTCAATTTTGTTTGTTGGGATAAAAATATCAGAAGTCTCATTTTTCTTAACAGTTGCCGTTTTAACTTCGTCTTTATTACAAGCAACAAATGTAACCACACTTACTAGCATTATAAATAATGCACTTTTAATTTTTTTTTTCATTTTAGTTATTTAATTTTGTGCTTCAGTCTTTGGTAATACTAAAGCTGTTAATAGTTAGCTCGAGATTGTTCTTTGACAGGGGAAATGTCTCGGGCTTTTATTTATTATTTCTTTTGCAAAAATTCTACATATGTAGAAATCATGTAGTACCGATGTTTTTTTTATGTTTTCTTCTTCATATTGTTTTAAAGTTTAAGTACAATTAAATTAGTGTTCATCTATTTAATGTTCAATTCTAATTGTACGTGTTTATAAATGTGTGCCTGCGCAGGTACTTTTTAGTATTTGAAATTTTGGTCAAAGTTATTTTTTTTTTTTATAAAAAAAAATTTTTTCGTATGTTTTAAAGCATAATATTAATGAGGCATATAAAAGATTTCAACTTTGAACGTTTTTATGCCAACTTGGGCAGTTTGTTTAAGGAACAAGGCTGGATTTAAAAAACAACAAAAGCACTCCCAGCATTTTGCAAGCAGCACAAGTGCCAAAAAACAATGCGCCTACTATGCAAGGCATATACATAGGCTTTTTACTTTATTTAACCAACTCGCAAAGCAAAGTAATCATCATCAAAATAGATAAAAACTAGCTTTTTTTGCACGAAAAGGCTGTTTTTAGGCATAGCAAGGTATTTTTAGTAACAAATATAAACTTTTTTTTCAGACACAGTTGTTTGAATATTCTCAGGTTTTGCTTTGTAAATCGTGTGTGCCACAAAAAAAAGGCACGATGCACAGCAAAAAACGACATCTGCCACAAAAAAAGCGTCCTACGCACAGCAAAAAATGGCATTTACCACAAAAAAAAGGCACGATGCACAGCAAAAAATGCTATTTGCCACAAAAAAAGCGTCCTACGCACAGCAAAAAATGGCAACCGCCACTCGGAAATCTCACTATTACAAATGAAAATCACACTTTTACAAAAAAAAATCATACTTTTACAAATTGAAATTGCAATACTCCACAAAAAAAACACACGATTACAAATTGAAA
>DYTA01000060.1 GCA_020726205.1 Nitrosospira multiformis | reverse complement strand
CATAAATTTGCAGTAATTATCCTACACTGCAAACTAGCAGATTAGTTTAATTATAGCTGTTCTTTTTAATCCTAAAAAAGAAAGCGGAGGAATTAACCTCCGCATTCTTTTACATGCTGATAATATCACACCCCATATATGAGCGTAAAACTTCAGGCACAGTAATTGAACCATCAGCATTTTGGTAGTTTTCAATTACAGCAACCAATGCACGCCCTACCGCTAAACCAGAACCATTCAACGTATGTACTAAACGATTTTTACCGTTTGCATCTTTGAAACGGGCCTGCATGCGACGAGCTTGGAAATCAGTCATATTCGAACATGAAGAAATTTCACGATAAGTATTCTGCGATGGAACCCATACTTCTAAATCATAAGTTTTAGCAGCACCAAACCCCATATCGCCGCCACATAAAGTGATAACACGGTATGGAACTTGTAATGCTTTCAGTACATTTTCCGCACATTGAACCATTGTTTCCAGTGCAGCAAAAGATGTATCAGGATGAACAATATTCACCATTTCTACTTTATCAAACTGATGCATTCTAATTAGACCTTTAGTATCTCGTCCATAGCTTCCAGCTTCACTTCTGAAACACGGTGAATGACAAGCATATTTGAATGGTAACTCATCTTCTTTGTACAATTCGTCTGCTGCCATATTCGTAACTGATACCTCAGAAGTAGGAATCAGATACATATCATCATCATCACGTTTAGTTTTGAATAGATCTTCCTCAAATTTAGGTAACTGACCAGTACCAAACAATGCTTTAGCATTTGCCATGTATGGTGAATAAACCTCAGTATATCCATGTTCTTCGGTATGTAAATCTAGCATGAATTGCGCTAATGCACGATGTAATTTAGCTATCTTACCTTTTAGAAAGGCAAATCTACTACCTGCAACTTTTGCTCCCGCTTCAAAATCTATTCCTCTATTCAATGCAACACCTAAATCAACGTGATCTTTAACCTGAAAATCAAAGTCACGAGGCACTCCAACTCGACGAACTTCAATGTTACCTGTTTCATCATCACCTTCTGGCACACTTGTGTCTGGCAAATTAGGAATTGTTGCTAAATATGCGTTTAACTGCGTAGACACAACATTAAATTCTGCTTCGGCTTGTTTTAATTCATCCCCTAACCCTGCAACTTCAGCCATAATTGCACTGCTATCTTCACCTCTAGATTTTAAGATACCAATTTGTTTTGAAGTTGCATTACGCTTAGCCTGTAACTCTTCCATTTTTGTTTGTAATATTTTACGTTGATCTTCAAGACGAATGAATAGTTCTTTATCAAATTTAAATTTTTTTACAGCTAATCGTGCTACTGCATTGTCTAGTTCATTGCGTAATAAATTAGTATCTAACATTTTGTTTCCTTAGAGATAATACATAATAAGATATCATTTTATCATCTTTTCTATTTATTGTTGATAAGTCATGCAAAATATTTCAGGTTTATCTCACAAAATAAACCAACTAATATTTGATATATTAAAAATTACTTAGCACATGTTATAATAATGTTACCTATTCGTTAAGGAATAATAGTAAATGTTTACTCAGAAACACATTGATTTTTTACAACAAAACCTTGCCAACAAAAAGATATTAGTTGTTGGTGACGTAATGCTGGATCGGTACTGGTTTGGCGATGTCGAGAGAATTTCACCAGAAGCACCTGTTCCTATAGCAAAAATAAATAAAATAGAGGATCGCCCAGGTGGTGCAGCAAACGTTGCACGTAATATCGCTAGCTTAGGTGGTAATGTAACTTTGTTATCGGTTGTTGGATCTGATGAACCTGCATTAGTGTTAGAAAAGCTCCTAAAAGCAGAACATGTAGATACAATTTTAAAAAAAGATGATGAAATTAGTACAATCGTTAAATTAAGAGTGATTGCTAAACATCAACAATTGATTCGCATTGACTTTGAAGAAAAACCATCACATGAAATACTTGCAGAAGTGCTTGATAGTTTTCGTGCAATCATTAAAAATTTTGAAGTTGTTATTCTCTCTGATTATGGTAAAGGAGGTCTCACTCACACTGCTCAAATGATTGAAATTGCCAAAATCAATGGTAAACAAGTTTTAGTTGATCCCAAAGGAACAGACTATACTCGTTACCGCCATGCCACAATGATTACTCCCAATCGTAGCGAAATGAAAGATGCTGTTGGTGACTGGAAAACTGAACAAGAATTACAACAAAAAGCAAATAAATTAAAAGAAGAATTATTTTTAGATTATTTATTAGTAACAAGAAGCGAAGATGGAATGTCATTATTTGCAGATCAGGCATACCACTACCCAACATTTGCTCAAGAAGTATTTGATGTATCTGGAGCTGGTGATACCGTAATTGCAACTATTGCTTTAATGTTAGCAAATAATGCAGATATTACTGAGGCAATAAATATAGCTAACTTTGCGGCAGGAATAGTCGTAGCTAAGCTAGGTACTGCAACAGTTAGTAAAAATGAACTCATTAATAACTTAAAACAACACCTAAATACATAAAGGAAAAAATATGTTAATCGTCGTAACTGGAGCAGCTGGATTTATTGGCTCAAATATTGTAAAAGCATTAAATCAACGAGGACATTATGATATTATCGCTGTCGATAATTTAACTAATGGCGATAAAGCACGGAATCTAGCTGATTTAGACATTTTGGATTTTGTTGATAAAGAAGATTTTATTCAAGCTATTGTTGATGGTGAATATGACAATCAAATCGATTATATTTTTCATATGGGTGCATGTTCTGCAACAGTTGAAGCCAATGGTAAATATATCATGAAAAATAATTATGAGTATTCTTGTTTATTACTCGAATATGCACAAAAAAATGAAGTTCCAATAATTTATGCATCATCAGCTGCAACCTACGGGGCAAGTCCAGTATTTGTCGAAGATAGAGAAAATGAAATTCCATTGAATGCTTATGGCTATTCAAAAATGTTATTTGACCAAACTGTACGTAGATATATGGATAGTGGGTTACGAGCACCTGTAGTTGGTTTAAAATATTTTAATGTTTATGGACATCGTGAATTTCATAAAGGCAGAATGTCTTCAGTAGTATTACATCACTTCCGTCAATATCAAGAGCACGGCTGTGTTAAATTATTTGAAGGTTGTCAAGGTTGGGAAAATGGTACTCAATCACGCGACTTCATTTCAATTGAAGATGTAACTAATGTTCATATGCATTTTTTTGAAAATCACACTCAAAGCCCAGATGAAATTTCTGGAATTTTTAACTGCGGAACTGGTATTGCCAGAAGTTTTAATGACCTATCACTAGCAACAGTAAATGCTTGTCGTAAGGCTGAAGGACAAAGCCATATTACATTACAAACAGCAATAATCCAAGGTATTATTGAATACATACCATTCCCGAGTGACTTAGCTGGTAAATATCAATGCTTTACACAAGCAGACACAACAAGGTTACTACGTGATGCCAAATATAAAAAACCTTTTTTAACCCTTGAACAAGGTGTTGAAAATTATGTTAATCTACTATTAAATTAATGTAAATTATAATGTAATTTTGATTACTATTTTAGAAAGGATTTATAATGAAAAAACTACTAATTATATGTGCAGTTCTAAATACTGGTTATGTATTTGCCAGCTCTGTTGTTGCACAAGCAGCTGAATCAGCAGCAATGACAAAATGCTTACAAAATAAATCACAATTAGAATGTAATGCAATGAATACAGCTGGTAAAAAAGAAGTTCAAAAAATTCAAAGTCAGCAACAATCTCAGCAATAACCATTGCAATAAAAAAGGGGCAGATCACAAAACTGCTCCTTTTTACGTTTAATACCAATAAACTTAACTAGCTGGAACTAAACTTTGCAATGCTACTTCAGCAGTAACTTGGGTATTTTCATCAGATAAAACATCAACTTTATGTACCAGATCACTAACCATTTCGCTAGTTTGATTTGATATATTTAACATATTTTGTAATGGTTGACTAGCCAACCCAGATAAAACTGGATTAATAATTTCAACATCGTTTACTACTGAAACTATTTCATTTTGAGCCGTTTTTACAGTTTGTGATGTTAATTCAATGAATCCTGCCTTAGCATTACGTAAAATTTTTACAAACTCTTGATTATGAGTATAAATAACTTGACCTGAGTTAATGATAAAATCACGAGCCGAAGTAGTCGCCTCCAATGGCGTTTTTACCTGATTCATGTTTTTAGCTACTAACGCCACTTCTTGTAATAAATTATTTACCATTTCACACTGTAAGAAAGTAATTTTCTTGCAGTTATCTAATGAAGAACAAAATAAAGCAACACTTGCATCCATTGTTGCTATAAATTTACTTTGTAATTCACTTACCTGATTTAATTTAAACATTATAGACTCTCCTATATATTATTTTATTAATAACCGATATTATTGTGCATTGCACCATAAGTTGTCAAGTACTAATTATCAGAAAATAATCAGACAAAAATCAACCGCACTAAAAAGTGCGGTTTTCATTAATAGCAAAGCTTACTAAGTCGTTACATCATCTGTTGAATCATCAACTTCAGTTTCTATAACTTTTTCTAAGTCAACTAGTTTTTCATCTTTTCCAAGATCAATTAATTTAACACCTTGAGCAGAACGACCTGTTTCACGAATACTATCAACTTTGGTACGAATTAAAACACCACCAGTCGTAATTAGCATAATTTCATCACCATCTGCAACTAATTTTGCCGCAACTAATTTACCATTACGTACTGATTCACCAATAGCTTTAACACCTTGTGTACCACGAGAAGCCAAACGATACTCTTCAACAGTAGTACGTTTACCATAGCCATTTTCAGTCGCAGTCAAGACATTAGCTTTAATGTCATCAGTTGTAAGCAAAGCAACAACTTTACAATCTTTACCTAACTTAATACCTTTAACACCACGAGCCTGACGTCCCATACCACGAACTTCATCTTCATTAAATCGTACAGCTTTACCACCATCGGAGAACAACATAATTTCATGTTTACCATTTGTTAGAGCAACCCCAGCTAATTTATCATCATCATCTAAATTAATAGCGATAATTCCACGACTATTTGGACGAGCAAATGCAGATAAGTCAGTTTTCTTCACAACACCTTGTTCAGTTACCATAAATATAAATTGATCTTCACTAAACACCTTAACCGGTAGAATATTGGTGATTTTCTCACCAACTTGTAATGGTAATAGATTCACGATTGGACGACCACGAGTTGTACGACTACCTTCAGGTAAATTATAAACTTTTAACCAGTACATCCTACCCAAAGTAGAGAAACATAGTACATAATCATGTGTATGTGCAATAAATAAATTTTGAATGAAATCATCTTCTTTAGTTGAAGCAGCTGTTTTACCTCGACCACCACGTTTTTGTGTACGATATTCATCTACAGCCTGTGTTTTAACATAACCTTCTTTAGACAAAGTAACTACCATATCTCGTGGTTTAATTAAATCTTCCATATCAATATCAGCTGAATCAAACTGAATTTCAGAACGGCGTTTATCACCGAACTGGTTTTTAACTGCCGTCAATTCATCAGAAATAATTTGATTAACCCGAGCAGGTGTATTTAATATATCGATTAAATCAATAATTAAATCCATTATATCTTGATACTCTTTAGTAATCTTATCTTGCTCTAGCCCTGTTAAACGTTGTAATTGCATTTCCAAAATTGCTTGAGCCTGAGCATCAGATAAGAAATAATTCCGACCATGTAAACCAAATTGTTGTTCCAAGCTATCTGGACGAACTTGAGCAACATCAACTCGTTCCATCATTGAAAGAACCAAACTTGATTCCCAACTACGCTCCATTAAGCGGCCTTTAGCCTCACCACGAGTTTGTGATGTCTTAATAATTTGAATCATTTCATCTACGTTTGCTAAAGCAACCGCTAAGCCTTCTAAAGTATGTCCACGCTCTTTAGCTTTACGCAATTCAAATACAGTACGACGAGTTACAACCTCACGGCGATGATAAATAAATTCCTCAAGGATTGATTTTAGATTTAATAAACGTGGTTGACCATTAACTAACGCAACCATATTAATTCCAAAACTATCTTGCATTTGAGTTAATTTATACAAATTATTTAGAATAACATTTGAATTTTCATTACGACGTAGCTCAATAACAACACGCATACCAGATTTATCTGACTCATCACGAATTTCGCTAATACCCTCAACAATTTTTTCTTTAACTAGCTCACCAATTCGCTCACATAATTTTGCTTTATTAACTTGATACGGTAACTCATCAATGACAATAGATTCTCTATCTTTACCAATTTCTTCAAAATGAGTTCGAGCACGCATAATTACTCGACCACGTCCAGTACGATATCCTTGATGAATATCTTTGATCCCAAAGATAATTCCTGCTGTTGGAAAATCTGGAGCAGGAATAATTTCAATTAGCTCATCAATTGTAATTTCTGGGTTCGCCAAAATTGCAAAACACGCATCAACGACTTCACTCAAATTATGTGGAGGCATATTTGTTGCCATACCAACAGCAATACCTGTAGTACCATTAATTAATAAATTAGGGATTCTAGTTGGCATAACCAACGGCTCATGTTCGGAACCATCGTAATTTGGTCCAAAATTAACTGTTTCCTTGTCAATATCAGCTAACATTTCATGAGCAATTCTTGACATACGAATTTCTGTATAACGCATTGCAGCTGCAGAATCACCATCAACAGAACCAAAGTTTCCTTGCCCCTCAACTAGCATATAACGCAAAGAAAAATCTTGCGCCATACGGACAATAGTATCATATACCGCAGT